>NZ_JBITPH010000008.1:0-14593 GCF_050467685.1 Paenibacillus sp. NRS-1782 | reverse complement strand
TCGAACAGACCCGATTTGGAAGCATCTATACATAGGGCTTGTAAATGCTTCATGATCGCAATTGGAAACTTGTATTGCAATAACCTTTCTTGCGCGTTAGCGATATTTTCTATCGTCGTATTGATATCGGTGATTTCTCCCGTTTTATCTTCAGAGCGAATAATAAAATCAATAACATTTGCCTTGTTCCATTCCTGTGAAGGAGCGGTTGATTTATCTGCATCGTTGACTTGTACCAGTGAATCAATAACATAGTCTGCCAACGATACTTTAGCTTGAACAGGAAATCGTTCCTCGAAATGCTTCTGGATATTTTCATTCAACAGGTCAAGTCGATTTTTACCGTGGTGTTCACTTTTTTCGTTATTAACCTTAAAATTATACTGCTGTAGGTATTCAATCTGAGTCTCTGCCAAATTTAATCCTGTAGACAGAACCAGTAATTCATCGCCGTCCCTGTCTGCGCCGCCAAGACGATCTGGCTCTGTCCCTAAAGGAAGCTGCACAATGTTGTCGATATGACGAATAAACTCAGCATCCTCACCTTCATAATCCACAAATGTGGTTCGAGTGATTTCACTGAAGGACATGATCGGGTTCCTCGCAAATAGATTCTGACCTACTATCACACCACCACAGTAACTCTGCTTGGCAGATAGAAACCCTGTATATTTCCATGTATGGTGATCCGCTGCTGCAGCGTAAGATAGAAACGCTAAAATATCTTGTGTCACATACAGATACTTAGCTTCAATATAAAATTTACCCAAGCCCATTTCATCTATTTTATGGTCGATTACTTCCTTGATCGTTTGTCTTACTTTATGGTCGAATGCCAATTTTTTATTAAGGTGTAGAGCATGGATGGCATCGCTACATTGTTTACCAATCCCATTATCCGAATTTTCCTGATACACCAAGTGCAAAAATGCTTGTACATAGCGGAGATCTTCCCAGTCTAGCTCTTGTTTGCGATAGATACTTAATGCCCGATATATGAGGTCACCCTGCACATGGGATAAACACAAGATATCTCTGGCTTGCATATCCAGTGCCAGCAATAACTGATATGATGATTTTCGGTATTGTTCATGTACTGGCTTGACAATATTGGAAATACCAATCGCATCATAGCCATACTCGATCAGTTTAGACTGGTATGCTGTTATCGAGGGAAATAACCAGGCTTTCTCCTCTAAACCGTCTGGCTTTTCTCCGATCACTTGCAGCTTCGCTTTAAAAGTAGACTCGGTGGTCAAAATATCAATCTTATCCGCATCATGCCACGTTCCGAATATATCCTGAATCCGTTTCACATTATGCTTACGGAAATATCCATGAAAATCTACACAGGGAAAGAAGCCTTTGATTGCTGGCAAGCGTAATTGATAACCTGTAATCGTATAGTCCACTTCCAGAAAACGCTCCATTTGCCGTCCTAACTCTTTTGAGACCAAACCCATACCATCAAATACATTTTCCATGACCGTATGATTTTTTACTTCAGCTAATTGCAATCCCGTTGACCATGGTGTGATGGGGAGTTCTTTTTTCTCATACGGCTCAGTCTGGTCGATAGTCCATACGGGAACCGAAACGCCATCTTTCTTTTCGACTTTCCATGCAGGCTTACTAAGGTGCTCTAAGCACACTCGTCTGTTATTCTCTTTTTCCCAGCGACCAGCCGTTTTGTACTGTTCTCTATCGTTAGGTGCGATGGGAAGCTCAACTTTATGCTCTTTGACTTTTTTGATGATTTTTTTGGCGCTGCTTTTCATAGTGTTGTTCTTCTTCCACATAGGCTTGAAGCTTAACATATCTTCCTTCTTCTTCGGGTGTACGATGATATGGAAGGATCATCTCTACATCTTCCGTCACAGGTATTTCTTTATCGGGGAGGATGCAAATAGTTAGCTGTTTCATATCTATAGGAAAGAGATACACATCTGTCGTCATTAAGGCATTGCGCGTCAAGTTTTTAGATACGGTACATTGGGTCGGTTCAGTCCCAAGGGAAACATGTGCTTTCAACGCTTCAGCATATTTCCCCAGTACAAATAGCTGACGACATTCTTTGTTCTGAGCACCGGAAAGGACATTATCCAGAAATAAATAGGTATGCCGAGCAATCTCTTGACCGTTTGTATTTGAATAGATGGCGGTAAAGCCCTTTTCCAGCAAACGTTTGAGTTTGTCATTATCCTCCTCACTACGTCCACGTCCCGTTTCGATGGTCATGATTGGGAGAAGATTCTTCTTTTTTCTGATCGGCTTGCTATTATTGGAATTTGGATTAGAAGCATCTTGATTCGTTATGTACTCTGTTGTAGCATCGAATTTCTTGTTCATTATTTTCTCGTGCAAAATGTAATAAATAAAGGTTTCACTTGCTTGCTTTGCATCTGCTAAAGTATAGACCAGTGAAAATTCGCCATTTTGCTCTGTTACATCATCAAGTCGATATTGCCATATGTGGTATTGTCTTTTTTTGATCATACGCTTTCCTCCAATATTTTTAGTTTAAATATAGAACTAATGTTCTTATTTTATTATATCGAATATGCGTTCTCATTTGAATAGTTAGTGTAATATAATTTTTGAAAGTAGAAGAAAGTTTTTTGGGAAACGAGAAAAGAGACTATATTATTAAATCATTATTATCGCGCTCCCGATCCTTACCGGTCATTATGTATCTCCCAGAAAGACATGAAGAAGAGACCTAGCATCAGTTGCTAGGCCTTGACACTCGAGCTTCAATTTGATTAGTATGAATAAAATATGACTTTTACATCTTTATAAAATTTGTGATTTCTACGTTTTCTGATTGAAATTCCTACAACTCATCATCGGGAAAATCAGCCTCTGCGTCATAAAATGAGTTAGAATAGAAATCCCCCTCAAAATCTAACAAGTTAAAGTATTCCTCTTCAGACAGGTCAAATACTTTACAAATCAAAACTTTGTCATTACCCCATTTGTCTAAAATGAGATTTTTGCAACTTACTGTTAAACTTAATCCACCCATCAAATCCATATCATAAGAATCATAGTATGTCCTACTGTATATGAATTCTGATTCTAATATCATGAAAATTGAATTTAAAAGAAATTTATCAAATGAAATAGATGATTTTTTTCCACCGGATTGATCGTATATAAACTTCATTCTTTTCATTCTTTTTATACTTCTTTTCATTCTAGCCTTGTTCTCTAAATCTTGTTTTTTTCGTTCCTTACGAATCTCCTCTGACTCCAAATCAGTATAACCGTATGCTTTGAGGATTTCGTCTTGATCATTTTTGGGAAATTCAATATTTTTTTGCACGATACTCTGTTCATCATAGAAAAATTTTATCAATCTTTCATAATCATTCAAACTTATGTCTTCATTTATTTGCCCCAATTTTTGTATTAACGAACCAATAAGTTCTATAATAATTGGTTCATCCAACAACTTCATCTTGATATCCTTTATTGCATTTGAAAAGTCATAAGCTAAATCTGGATTAGGTATAAATTTATTATTAACTCCCTCTAAAATCTTTCTAAGTACATGTCTGTCGTTATCTAGTTCGGAATTGTATAAATTAACACATTCCTCAAAGAGATTGTATAAAACTAATATGTCAGTATGTTCTATTCTAGCTGTAAAATGAGTCAAACCATTACGTAATGTGTCCAATCTCATTAATTTAAAAATAAATTTCTCATCAAATCCTTCAACATTATAAAGATAAGCCAATATCTCATAAGCTTTAGTAAAGGAAACGGTATGTAACTTATTTTCTATTAGCGTGCTATCATTTAAAGCTCTCCTTTGTTTATGCATACTTTTGTAAGTTTTTATAACTTTCTGATAAGAGTTACTGTCTTGCATTTCATAAATCATAAAATTATTTCTAGACTGCAACAAAAATTTAAAAGTCAGCTCTAAAGCATTATGTAAATTAAGAATTAACATTTTGTAATTTTTAACATTTAAGCGATCATCAATGATATTTCTAAGATAGCCTTCTGAAACTTCAAGTGTTAATTTTATATTCTCTTCAATATCTAAATCAAACAAATTACTTTCCTCCTTGAATATGACCATAAATGATCTAAATTTATAAAAGTTCTAACAAACATCTTACTACTTAGCGTGACTCCTGAGAAGCTTAATTTTTCTTACTTCAAATTAAATTTTATCGTATGTAAAAACCAAACAGTGTGAGAATCTAAGGTGATCAGGAAGCAAAATGAATCTATTCTGTGTAATACACATTACGTCTTTAAAGACGTAACGGCAGTTCCTTCTGTTTGAGCTTAGCCCCCTTAAACCAAGAAATTTACTTCGCAGTTTCTATCGACTGATCAAATATGCAGATGTTCCTCCAATTCGTTTTCATGTTCTTAGACATACTGTGGCTTCCCTCATGCTTGCTGAGAACGTCAATCCCAAAATTGTAAAAGAAATTCTTGGACATTCGGACATAAGAGTAACGTTGGATATTTACTCTCATGTTTTACCTGTCGTTCATCAACAGACCGCTTTTGGGAAAGTTAGCTTCCGACGAGCTTCCCGGTTGCATTTGTGAACAAGTAGATGGAAAAGTTCCTTAAATACGGAAAATGGGACTTCGGCGGCTTTGGTTGAAAAGCGTGAATAATGGACGACAGGCAAGCCAGAGAGAGGCGCATAATCTACGCTGGATCGATAGCTGCTCCATTGTTCCAAGGCAGCCACACACCAGTATTGGAGTATATGGTATACCGTGAACTTGCGGCCTTTGTCTTCATAGCCTATTAACTTCACAACCCTTTGAACTTCTTCAGGAGTCAGCAGGGATTGAAGGATAGATGTAATCGTGATAGAATTTTTCATGAGATCATCTTCTTTCGGATTCGTTTGGTGGGTACCAACGATTCTATAGAAAAGACGATCTTTTTTCTACCATTTTGCGGTTATTCAACAGGCATGAGGAAATAGTTTACTTTTCAATTTAATTTGAACGGAGGTACTTTATTTTGAAGCGCTCTAAGGCTAACAAGGAGGTTCATTTGGGAGAATGGTTAAAAAAGATAAACTGAACATCCCCACCTTTTTTGGGTGGGAGAATGTCCAGTAAGGCTGGATAGACTATACTTTCAATGAATACCTTTCAAATGACCAGTTCAACTTGTTCGTTTAACTTAAATTGTTAGTGCGTCGTCCTTCTTCTTTTTTTCTGCTTCTTCAAGAGATTTTTGCTCAATCAGCCCGAGAAATAATTTTTCGTAATCTTCAGAAGTTGTGATTTTTTTGAAACCACCACTTGAAGTTAAATCTTTATCGCGATTTATTATTTGTTCAAATATACTTTCAACCAAAGTTCTAGCTTCGCTGTAATCGTTTTCTTTCTCTGCTTGTCCATCTAAAATTTGATAAATCACTTTCGTTTTTTGATCGCTTGAGACATCTCCAATACCAATAGCATTTTCGAAGTGAGTTATTGAACAAAATATTCTAATGTTATCACTGTGTTTAGAAGCATATATTTTCTGGCAATTAGTTAACTGAGCTTTAAGTGTAGAAGCAGAATGCTTGTCATGATTATCTACATCATGTAGCACATCGTAAGAAGAATTAAATTGATTGAGAACTTTCATTAGAGTTACAATGGTAGCCTTACCTCTAGCACGAATAATATGAATGTTAGTGTCTCTTTCTTTGGCAAGATGCTTGAAAGCAATATATTCAGTATCACCTTCCACAATTACTACTCTGTCAGCAAAAAAGAATTCATTCACATAAGAGTCTACGTAATTTAGGATTTTCATGTTTGCTATATCATCATCGTCAAATTGTTCACTTACCGATTTATACAACTGGATAGCTTCTTTTTCGCCAACTCTGAAAACTTGAATAGAGGTGTGTCTTTCCGATAAATCTATAAGTATCGGAGAATGAGTCGAGATCATTAATGGCATTTTTTTGCCTATTTGATAGAGCGAACGACTTAATGCACGAACTGCTTCGGGATGCAAGAATGCTTCTGGCTCATCTATAAGCAGTAATTTGTTGTCATTTTCGCCGAGAAGTTTTTTCTCTATCATGTTCTGTATTAGGTATATTAGGCTCATTCTTTGAAGTCCAGTACCTTGGTTGGCTAAAGGCATTTTGGATTGTTTATTGCTATCAATGTGTACGCTTGAATTTGTAGACTTCAATAAGTCGGCTGATGAAAATCCTTCACTTTCGCCGCCTACAACATTTAGTGATAGATGGTTATTAGAAAATAGTATTCTTAGATTATTGGAAACATCGTTACTTACCTGTGATAGTATGCTGTCTGTGTTTTGCTTAATTTTTTTTAAAAACGCAGGATATGCTTTTTTCAAGCTTGAATACTCTTGAGCCAATATAGAGGTATCCTTATCTTCTTCTGCGTCTCCATTGAAATCTTCGAGTTTTAAGAGATCATTTTTTATTATTTCAGAGTATATATCTTGAATTAGTCGTTTATGTCATCAGGTAACATGGAGGGAGTTATGTAAAAAGGCTTATTGTTTAAGATTTCCTCCAACTTATCGTATAATTCGTGCGTTTTTTTGATTTCTTTGCCCTTCTCGTCACAAAAACTTGGGGCACTTTCTTCTTTGTACTTCTTTTTAATAGTTATCTGGTCTTCATCAGATTCAAATACAGCTTCAAGCGTTATATCTGTTCTACGCACTGAAAAACAGTCATTTGGGATGGTTTTTGCTTTAGTTTCTTTTTGGAAAAAGCAGTTGATGGCTTCTAAAATAGTTGACTTACCCGTGTTATTTCTCCCAGTTAGAATAACAATAGAATCTTTTGAGAAATCAATTGTAAATTTCTCTTTAAAGACCTTATAGTTTGTTACGCTGAATTTAACCAATCTCATAATCTTCCTCCTCCATAAGAAATCGAGTATCTACGACAAATTCTCTATTCATAAGTCTAAATACGAAATGAAGAATTTATTACCATCATCATACTACAACATACAGGTAATTGGAACTATTTTTATTTATTTATTGGTAATTCAGACTCGGCAACCTACCTTTATTATGGGTAAATAGACCTCTATTTCACTAAGCTATTACGTATGGTTTAGGAATAACTACATTGATAGGCTATAAAAAAACTTGACAAAGGGGCAACCTTACCTTCATCTTGCTCAATCATTAAACTAACCATTTAAAACCGAAATAAATTTGCTTCCTCGCTACATCGAATGGGGTAAAGAGACTGCGATTTTATATAGAGAGGCGGGCATGATAAGCTGGTTAGCAACGCGAAGTCCTTATGCTTCGCGGCTTTCGCGAGTACTCATGCCCGCAGAGGCTCCATGTCAAATCGCTCTATTAGTCTAGAAACCGTAACTTTAGCCACGAGTATAGCGAAGAGCCATAAATTTCTTACGAAACAAAAAACCACCTGATATGTGGGTGGCTTTAAACTGTAAGCTTTAAAATTAAGGAAGATAGACTAAAATTGGAATTATTTCATTTATTCATTCAGAGATTTAATGACACTCCAGAACATACTTTCAACCATAAGTTTCTTTTCATCATTTTCGACTGGTAAATCACCCAACTTTCCGAAAAATTGTAAGAGAGAATAAGTATTATTTGATGAGACTTCAAAATACTTATCCTGATACTTTTTAAAAGCTGTTTTTCCTATAATCCTAATTAGTTCCTGTTGAATTTTGTAGGCTAGAAATTGATCAATTTTCTTAGTCTTAATAGCTAATATAGTAGACTTTACATTTTTTATATGCTCTGGAAGGTACTCTAACTCAAGTATTTTTTTAATTGCTGGAGTGATCTCACTCCCCATATGTTTAATTTTAATTGTTTTGTCTAAGATTAAGGGAACGCTGGAACCGTCTTTATTTGTAACGTTGCAAGTGGGATGTATCTCTACTGTGTGAATTTTGGACTCAGAGTTTCGTACTTTAAATCCATAAGATAATTTCCCCACACCATCTAAGTCAAAATATTCATTTGACAAGAAATTTAATTCCATATTAGAATGATCAAGCTTTTGAGATGTTAAGGTGAAATTGAATTTCAATTTATCAAGTGCCCAAATAGTACAATATAATAGGATATGATTATCTATTTGTTGGTATTTTGGAGTAGCGAAACATCTAATTATTGGTTGATTATGTTCAATCACAGTTCTAACTAATACATTGTTTTCAGATAAAAGGCCATTTTCACCAAACCAATAATTGTAGTTGTGTTGAATCAAGTCATAGTGTGTATCAGCGTCTTTTAAAAGATGTTTAGCATATGGACTCATGCTGATGTCTTGAAAAAGCTGTGAGATGGCATCTGATGTTGTAGTATATTTCATATTGGTTACTCCATCTAAATTTAGGAGTAATTGACCATCACCATTATTATCTTGAGTTGTTCCTTCAAGTAATAGTTGCTTAAACTTTATTTCATAGTCAACTTTTGTCCAAGTTGTTTTAGGTACCAGTAAATTGTATGTTTCTCTTATTTGTCCGATATTGAGTTCATTGTTTGATGAAGCAAAAGCTTCACCATCTACTTGTTCAAATACCTTTTCGTCAATTGGATTACCTTTATCTAAGAGTCGAATGAGTTCTTTTTTGGTTAGATTTTTCATTGAAACCCTCACTTTACATTCAATTTATTTAGCACTGATTAGAACAGTGAGGACTTTAGTAGGATTGCTTATGGAAAAAACATGCCCCCACTACATAATAAAGTGGGTTATTTGTGTTTGTCAATATTTGTTGATTTTTGCGAGTGGGAACCTGGTCTTCTCCCATCAGACATGCAATTCGAGCAAATCAAATGTAATTCCCAGTGAGGAATTGATTACTCTACTAGAGGAAAGGAATCAGCGGTTGCTTGAAGCGTTGCTGAAACTTGGACAGAAGGATAAAGCATGTATCCGAGTTGGAAATGGCGTTTGATAACGGACTGGTCAGAAAGTTTTGGATTTCTTGTCAGGGTTGATATTGGGGAGGGGATTACTGATGAAGGAATATAGCAAGTTGGTTCGGGATAAGATTCCAGTGATTATTGAAGCATCAGGAAAGAAAGCTGAGATGCGAGTGCTTGATGACGCAGAATATAAGAAAATGCTTGATGTGAAGCTTCAAGAGGAATTGTATGAGTATATCACGGCAGTAGAAAAAGACCAAGTAGCTGAATTGGCTGATTCGGTCGAGGTCGTATATGCTATATTGGATAATAAGGGAATTAGCATTGAAGAGTTTGAACTAGTAAGGTTGGAGAAAAAGAAGAAGCGTGGCGGGTTTGGAGAAAAGTTTTTATTGGTAAAAGTAGAATAAAAAAATCTAATTCATATGAGGTTTATTAATGGAGCAGGAATATTTCGATTTTACAAAAGAAGAGCATCAATTATTAAAGGGACACAAGATAGATTCTACTTTTGATCCCAATTTTAATATTCTAACGTTTAGTCAATACTATCAGGCTTTGGAATATGTAAGTGAACCATTTATCATTTTTGAATACCGATTCGGTAGTTTAAACAGATACTTAGAGTACTCAAAAAGATATTGTGATGAATATATAGCTACAACAAATGAGTATCTTGAAAAGCTTTTTTCTAATAAAGATTCATCCGCTGAAGAATATGATATTCATTCAGAAATAGGCCTACCAGATACTGAATACTTCAGCGAATACAATTACTCATCAATTTTATCAATGTTAATCAGTATTCTTGAAAATTTTATAGTTCATATATCCAAAGAAATAGCTTCAGAGAAAAATGTTAAGTATACAATAAAGAATGGGAAAGATCCAATAATCAATAAACATCTTGATTTTTTGTGTGATAGCTGCAATTTGAAAGTGGATATTGAACCTGTTTTATTAATTAATCTTGATTTGATAAGAACAGTCAGAAATAAGTACATTCATAATATTGATGGAACGTTTACAAATAGAGTCCTTTCTAAACTAAAAAAGTATCATCCTCATTCCTTTCGTAATAACAACTTCACTCTAGATTATTTATTCATGGATCATTCTTTCGAAGCTATTGGATCGTTTGTAAAAAGAATAGAGATTTCTTGTGCAAAGGAGTAATCCATTATTACTTAGTAATATGCTATATTTTTGCCTTAACGAATGGGAGTCTGAAGTTCTGCTACTTGATATTATTTCAAGCAACTCGTCAATCGAGAGTCCCGGCTTATATTTATGAATCATAGCGTGGCAATTAACGCAAACTGGCCCTAGGTCTTTTATGGGGTCTAGTTTCATCCTCATTAATCAGATAAAAGACCAAATAACGATGAATGATCAGTTTACGGTAACCTTTGCTTTTAAGCAAGTCATCCAGCATTGGACTTCCCCCGCACTGCTTCTGCAAATGCTTATTACCTGTAGTCGCTTTTATCCCAAATTGCATATTCCCCATAACCTAGAAACTCACGTACTTCAAGAACTTTCTTTCCTTTGATAATAACTTCTATGCCATCTTCAAATTCCCATTCCATACCAACCAAAATGCTTGCTCCAAATACGGCATCATTGTTATCATAGGGATTTCTGTAGATAAAAATATCGCTTACTGAAATAAAGAGTAAAATATCCCTACCTTGAGCATCCGACAAACCATCCGGGCATTTCATATCTGGATAACAATCTGTCATTATACCATCTTTCCATACACACATTTTTTTGCTTAATTCATCAATAGTTTCATCAGGCAGATTATTTAAACAATCTTCGATATATGACTCCGCTTCGTTTAAACTCATGTCTTCTTCTCTAAAATGGTATTCTATGCGTTCATTAGATAAAACGAACAAACCAAATCCAGAAGTAGCTTTTCCGTTTGATGCGTAAATGTCTTCCTCTTTTCCAACATTCTCTAAATGAAATTTAGTATCCAATTAGATATCGCCTCCAAAAATATAAGTACTCTGCACATTGCGACGGCTTTTTCAATTACTTCCTTGTTGCGATACACGATAACCGCCTCGATCGGGTCTTTGATCTCATTGCTAAGCAGTGCGAAATACCCGTAGTTCTTAGCAGCGGCATCGATTGCCTCCTGCTTATTTACAGTTACATCATTCCATCATATTAAATATTGTTTTGGTTTCACGTGCCCGAGCCAATTCCAAAGGTGTTTTTCCATTATCATCTTTAGCCTGAATGTCAGCCCCATATTTTAATAGAATTTCAGCCGCTGCTGCATTTCCCTTGCTGACAGCTCTATGCAAGGCTGATTGTTTATACTGGTTCCTACATTCAATATTAGCTCCATGATCCAACAGGAATTGAATGCCCAAAACGTTATTACAATCCGCAAAATTATGTAAAGGGGGAAACGGTTTCTTTTCGCAATTCACATCGCAGCCCAGCTCTAAAATATCATTTAAAAGGGCTTCATCTTTACAATGAAGAGCGATCCCGAACCCCTTCTTTCCTACCTCTTTTTGATAGATATCCGCATATTCCGTATGTATATAATTCACAATATCACTTGAATATCTAAATGCAATTTCAAGCGGTGTTTCAGCCAACGCACGTTTTCCTACATTTGCCCCTTTTTCTGCTAAAAGTCTAAATGCCTCTAAATTATTGTGTTTACAGCAAAACTGCAAAGCTGTGCCGCAATATTCCAGAACCTTATCTAAATTGGATTTACTTGCGTTCGCAACGAGTTCCTTGATTCCTTCCATATCATTCATATAGCATGCAAACACTAGGGTTTTTTTAATTTTTTCGGCCTTTAATGATTTCCGTAGGGTTACTTTACTTTCCTCTCCCTCCGGTTCCAAATCATATCTCTGGTAGATAATCAATTCGAAGACATCACTATCAAAAAGCTCTGGATTCATATCGTTGACAATACTATATTCCATTAATTTTCCAGCTTCCACTTTGATACAAAGAATCCCCTTTCCGATCATTATCCTCTCAATCTCATTTGTATATTTTTCAAAAAGAAAAACAGTTACATCACTAACATACGAGACTTCATTTTCAACAATCTTATAATACCCGCTGGTAAACGAATTCTCTGTGCCTGATATTAAATAAATATAAGTTTTCCCTTTAATCACAGATTCATCGACAATGCTGTTAACCAAATTTTCCACACTTTTCATACATTCATGCCTCCATGATTATACCTTCTCTATTTCAGTATATTAGCATGAAATTCCTGCACCCAGTAAAAAACCAAACTGATTTTGAGCCCATTCAATTAAATTGTGTGAATCTGGAGTTTTAGAGTTCTTGAAATTGAGGCCATTTAACGCCAAGCTTCCATCCTGTGAAGGTTGAGTCTGTATTTTATTTAAAATCCACAAAGGTAAATATGTTACTTATTTATTATTACCTCACAGAAACATACAACACTCCGCATGCCTTTTGAATAAAAATAATATGTTCCCACACTCAACCCTAAAGCGTTTTTCTGAATGCAGGAACATATTCAAGTTGTTCTCAACCCTCGTACATCAATGCTTCTCATCTCGATATATCACTACCACGCACTCCACATGTGTCGAGACCACGAAAGGGATATATTCCTTTTTATTATATATATTACCTGTACTATCAAAAGCTACTCCTTCCCACAACACCCCCTTTTCCCAGATGATGCCTGTTCCCCCTTCACTTCTGTCAATCCTACTAATTCCATATGAGCCTGTATTTAATTTACCCTAATCCATGATCACGTTTAAATCAGCCCCGTTCCTGACTTTGGAAGGCAATTGCTCAAAATTACTGTCAGCTTTCCCTCCTCCCATACCTCCTGCTTCCAGATATACACATAGTAAATCCCCCAACCAATGGGTCATTCTGTAAACTAAATCTCTCTTTTAACCGATAAATACATATGCTGGGTTTATAGAATTACTAATATCCTCAATTTAAAAATTACGAAGTATCCATTACTCAAAACAACCGTAGAAGAAGACACCTATTGTAGAGGATGGGCAAGTTGGCTGATTTTATCAAGCAAGGAGAGTAAGGGATGAGCATCGTAGCGAAAGACCGCTTTACCTATCAGCACTTACATGTCACTTGGCCCTATGGCAAGCTGCGACTTTCACACGTCCACATGAGTCATGAGCTGGGAGAACATGCCAGACTGGTGATCACAGGCAGCTTGGAAGCCGATCAGGCAGATACGATTATTACTAAAGCAAGCAGCGACGATAAGATCGAACTCTGGTATTCGGATGCCAAAGACCAGAAACATCCCTTATTCATGGGGCAACTGTACTGCGTAGATGTGGAGCACAGACATCAAGAGATCTTGGTGACTCTCGACGTCATTTCTCATAGTTTTAAACTGGACACGCAGCTCAAAAACCGTTCTTTTCAACACATCCATCAAAAGTATGTGGATATTGTAGATGCGGTACTAGCCGATTATAAAGGCTCAGACAAGATCGATGAAGCTTTTGAGAAAAAAGCAACAGGTCAATTCATCATGCAGTATCAGGAGACGGATTGGACCTTTTTAAAACGGTTAGCTTCGCATGTAGGTGCCCTTCTCGTTCCTAATATCGTTTCACACCATGCGCAAATTTGGATCGGTATTCCTCAGGGCAGGCAGCATATTCAATTGAAAGAGGTTCCTTTTACGCTACAACGCAAGATCGCTCCCTATCTGGATCAGGAGGCGAACGGCTGGAAATCTGCCACTATTGGAGATTACACCCGGTATACCTTTGAGTGGGATCAAATGCTGCAACTGGGAGATGAAGTCGAGCGCAATCACGAAACGTACGTCATCACCAAACGTGAAGGCCAATTGATTCGTGGCTTGATGACTTGGTCGTATGAATGCGCCCTGTCGGCGGGCTTGAAGGTTCCTAAAATATACAATCGAACCATCATTGGTGCGGCTATTGAAGGAAAAATACTGGAGGTCAGCCGGAATCAGGTTCGATTGCATTTGGATATGGACGATCAGCAGAATCCCAAGGATGCCCAGTGGTTCCCCTATTCTGCAGAAGGTAATCAGGTCTGGTATCTGATGCCAGAAAAAGGTGCGCAGGTGAAGCTGTATTTTCCAAGTGCAGACGAAGACGATGCGATGGTCATACAATCGGTACGAACGAAACCATCTAGCGTTGCTGTCCCTCCATCTCACGCAGCTCAAGGTGCCGTGGTCGAATCACCTGCAGAACGCCACCAGCGTAAAACTGCCGATCCCGGGGTCAAATCCTTTGCGAACCCGCAAGGAAAAGAAATTTCCTTGGGCAACTCCGAACTGTCAATGAGTGCGCAGGAAGGATCACTATACATCTCCATGAATACCCATCACGGTGTCAGCCTGAACAGCACCCAACGTATACAAATTCAGGCCACAGGCAATCTTAGCCTTTCCGCAGGGAGCATCCAGCTTCGAGGAACCAATGGCTTACATCTGAATACAACCACCGATACGCTGGATTTGGAGCAGGAAGTCAACAGCGTGAGCTCGGAGATTCAACTCAAAGCCTCTCTCCATCAATACTACCCTGAGCCGCTTTTGTCTGATTTTGAGAAGCAGGTCGCTGAAAAAGGTATCCAAAGTGTGCTCGGAGCACGCGTGAAGGAGAATGTAGGTGCCACG
>NZ_JBITPH010000007.1:0-9136 GCF_050467685.1 Paenibacillus sp. NRS-1782 | reverse complement strand
TGTAGACAGAACCAGTAATTCATCGCCGTCCCTGTCTGCGCCGCCAAGACGATCTGGCTCTGTCCCTAAAGGAAGCTGCACAATGTTGTCGATATGACGAATAAACTCAGCATCCTCACCTTCATAATCCACAAATGTGGTTCGCGTGATTTCACTGAAGGACATGATCGGATTTCTTGCAAATAGATTCTGGCCTAATATCGCACCGCCACAGTAACTCTGCTTCGCAGATAGAAAACCTGTATATTTCCATGTATGGTGATCCGCTGCCGCAGCGTAAGACAAAAACGCTAAAATATCTTGTGTCACATATAGATACTTGGCTTCAACATAAAACTTCCCCAATCCCATTTCATCTATTTTATGATCAATCACTTCCTTGATCGTTTGCCTTACTTTATGATCGAATGCCAATTTTTTATTAAGGTTCAGAGCATGAATGGCATCGCTACACTGTTTACCAATTCCATTATCTGAATTTTCTCGATACACCAAGTGCAAGAAGGCTTGTAAATAGCGTAGATCTTCCCAGTCCAGTTCCTCTTTACGATAGATACTTAATGCCCGATATATGAGATCACCCTGTACATGGGATAAGCTAACAACATCTCTTGCTTGCAAATCAAGTGCCAATAACAACTGATACGATGATTTTCGGTATTGTTCATGTTCTGGCTTGGCAATATTGGAGATCCCAATCGCATCATAGCCATACTCGATCAATTTAGACTGGTATGCGGATATCGAGGGAAATAACCAAGCTTTCTCCTCTGAACCGTCTGGCTTTTCTCCGATCACTTGTAGCTTCGCTTTAAAAGTAGACTCAGTGGTCAAAATATCAATCTTATCCGCATCATGCCATGTTCCGAATATATCCTGAATCCGCTTCACGTTATGCTTATGGAAATATCCATGAAAATCTACACAAGGAAAAAAGCCTTTGATTGCTGGCAAACGTAATTGATAACCGGTAATCGTATAATCCACCTGTAGGAAACGCTCCATCTGCTGGCCTAACTCTTTTGAGACCAAACCCATACCATCAAACACATTTTCCATGACCGTATGCTTTTTTACTTCAGCTAATTGCAAGCCCGTTGACCATGGTGTGATGGGAAGTTCTTTTGTCTCATACGGCTCAGTTTGGTCGATTGTCCATACGGGAACCGAAACGCCATCTTTCTTTTTGACCTTCCATACAGGCTTGCAAAGATGCACTAAAGACACTCGTCTGTTATTCTCTCTTTCCCAACGGCCAGTCGTTTTGTATTGCTCTCTATCGTTAGGTGCGATAGGAAGTTCAATTTTATGATCTTTGACCTTTTTGTTGATTTTTTGGCGCTGCTTTTCATAGTGCTTTTCTTCTTCCATATAGGCTTGGAGCTTAGTGTACACGTCCTCTTCTTCGGGTGTACGATGATATGGAAGAATCATCTCTACATCTTCCGTTATGGGTATTTCTTTGTCGGGGAGAATACAGATGGTTAGCTGCTTCATATCTACAGGGCAGAGATACACATCTGTTGTCATAAGGGCATTACGCGTCAAGTTTTTAGATACGGTGCATTTAGTTGGTTCGGTTCCAAGGGAAACATGTGCTTTCAATGCTTCAGCGTATTTCTCCAGTACAAATAGCTGGCGACATTCTTTGTTTTGAGCACCGGAAAGAACATTATCCAAAAATACATAGGTATGCCGAGCAATCTCTTGACCGTTTGTATTTGAATAGATGGCGCTAAAGCCCTTTTCCAGCAAACGTTTGAGTTTGTCATTATCCTCCTCACTACGTCCACGTCCCGTTTCAATAGTCATGATTGGGAGGAGATTCTTCTTTTTCCTGATCGGCTTGCTGTTATTGGATTTTGGATTGGGAATATCTTGAATAGTTATGTACTCTGGCATAGCATCGAATTTCTTATTCATTATTTTCTCGTGCAGAATGTAATACATAAAGGTTTCACTTGCTTGCTTTGCATCTGCTAAAGTATAAACCAATGTAAACTCGCCGTTCCGTTCTGTTACATCGCCAAGTTGGTATTGCCATAGGTGATATTGTCTTTTTTTGATCATCTGTTAGCCTCCGATATTATTAATGAGAATACAGAACAAGTGTTCTATTTACATTATACAGAATATACGGTCGGTTTAAAAGACCGAGGTTTAGAGAACTTTTTATAAAGAGGGGAAGCTTTTAAAAAGGCGCAACAAAACAGAGGATGATATTTCTCCTCTTAATAAATGCCAAATTCACTTTAGATTAACACCAGTAATAATATCTATTGTCATCCAATATTAAACCTGACTCTAACTAATTTTGGGAGGCAAAAAATATATATTTATCGACTTGATTTGAGTTGACTGTAATACTATTGATTTCACTTTTTGTTATTACCTTCATTAGTAGTAGCAGTAAAAAGCTCACAAGCAATTTGCTTCAGCAAGATTAATAAACTTTCAAACTTTACGCAAACTAAACAGCACGATAGTTACGACTAAGATTATTTAATAAATTCTAGATATATCCTTTCAAATAAATTTTCGTTTCGTTTAGGTAAATCTCTGCTTCGGTTCGATTATGAATGATTTTAACAGGCATCTAATGAACTCCCTTTAAACAAAAAGTAAAATTATAAAATATCCAATCATAAAAGTAGCCCACCCACAATAATTGAGGGTAGGCTACTTTTAAGCTAATTGAGACAGCACTGGCTCCATATAGCTATCCAAAAACTCTTCTGTAATACCTTTTAATTTACGTCTCTTGAATAAGGCATACATTTCTTCAACTGCACTATAAGGGAAAAATCTGGCATTTAAGGATTGGAACTGAGGTCTTGATGCTTCTCTAAACACTTTATCTCTATCCTCATCAGGAGCTACAATGACATAACGAGTTGGAAATGGTGGTAAAGCATCTTGTAGCCCTTTCATACGTGTTAATCCACTTGTAACACCTGTGCTATGCTCAACTTCCATCACAGCTGGCATTAACTTGCCATTTTTGAACCAAATACAATCAATAAGTAATGCTGCCTTTTGAGCATCATAAAAGTTTTGCATTACATTTTCTTCTTTTTTTAGCGAAGCAATAACATCTTTCATTTCGCCTATTTTTCGATTCTTATAGATAATGCCTTTATCATTTTGAGCAATCCATGTTTTAAAACCAAGATGTTGACCAATTTCAATAAGAGCTATTTGCATTTGACAATGTCTACGCTTCATCTCAATGTCTAACTCAGGCGTTTGAATCTCGTCTGGAAGAACCAATGCATCATAGACAATTTCAGTATTGGGAACTTCTGAAATGACTATATCCACTTCAGCTTTGACCATAACGTTTGGAGCATGAGGATTATCTGGACACCACATAATATGCTTATGACCAGGTTTAATTCTATTATTAGAACTGATGCTCTCGATACGACCTGGATAACAATAATAAAATTGAGATGTGTGGGCAAGTAACGCTTCCAGTGCAGAACGAGTATTGTAGCTTCCACCAAATATTCTATCTACATTTATTGGATGATTTGGAACAAGTGTATTTGCTAGCCTCCAGATCATTTGCGTAGAAATGGATTCATCCTTAGCATTATTCCAGGTCTCACCTTTATTGGGGCGAATCCTTTGAATAACAATTGGTCCTTCTGGCTTAACCACATTAACAATTTTAATAAGTGTAGGGGTCTTGCTGTGAACATAATTATATACACTACTTTTTGGCAACATTCCAATTTCATGGACAAGGTTAGCTGCGGTTAGTCTACTCATTCTGATCCACCTTTAAAAAATCCAAAATAGTTTCAGCAATCCCTTTGGCTGCTTCATAAGGAACACCATTTCCCACTGTCTTGAATGCGTTTGATAACGTGATGGCTGGAGGTAATTCATATTCTTTCGGCAAGCTTTGTAGTGCTAATGCTTCTGCAACTGACAAGCGGCGAGCTTTATATGGATGTAGATGAACTTCATTGTTACCATACGCTACTGTTGGAGAGGGCCTCCATCGATGCAAACGCTTGTATGACTTCTTAGAATCATCCCCCTCTGGAATAACTAAAAATTTCGCCAGTCCTGCTCTTGGAGTGAAGTATTGATGAGCATTGGGATGATTTTCAACATCATTTTTTTTGAACCAATAATCAACTGTCAATTCTTCACTTATACCTTCTGGTTTTTCACGCTCAACTTCTTCAAGAAATGGTTCCATTCCAGGCCAGGGCATAGCATTAATATCATCAGTACGATATTTCAAATGTTCTTCCCAAGGGAAGATATCTGTTAGAGATTGACCTGCATCAAGCTTAATCCCTAGATTCTTTAATACACTTTTTTGAAAACCAATTAATATAATACGTTCACGCTGTTGAGGTGCACCATATTCAATTGAATTAATTAAACGTTCAGTTGTTAAATATCCGCATCCATGAAGTTTTATTTTCATCTCTTCATAAAACGCTCGATGTTTGGTTGTTCGCCAAAGTCCTTTTACATTCTCAAACAAGAAAAAATCAGGCTTTTGTTTGCAAATTAAATCAATGTATGTTGCAGACAATCTACCGTTTTCACCTTCTTGACCTCTGTTTTTTCCGGCCACAGAAAAGTCAGGACAAGGAGGACCACCAATAAATCCAACTAAACGTTTTTCATTTTTTGTTCTATTAATTAATCTTGATAAAGACTCACTTTCAACCTCTTGCTCAAACTCAGTTATGTCGCATAAATGATATCCAAACTCAGGTTCTGGAATCCCCATAACTCTGCGTGAGTGTATATATGTCTCCATAAAAGGACGATGATACTCGTTTACAAACGCAACATTATATCCGGTTTTTTCAAACCCTAAATCCAAAAAACCTGCTCCGGAAAAAAATGAAAAGATAGTTGGTGCATTATCCATTGTTGTTTATCCTACCTCAAATCAAATTTCGACATTTCAAATCTTAAAATTCGCTAATTTGTTTTCATTCTCCTGCTTTCTTAATAATTAATAATAACAAAATAAAAAAGTATTGACTAGTAAAAACCAGCCAACACTTTAGTTACAAACTATTAAAACAATACAAACTAAGGAATGGCAATTATACCTTTTGGAACAAACATTAGGCATTCAGTGTAGCGAGGAAGCAGATTCTTTGCTCCGTAGCATCCTTAAAAGCTAGTAACACTTTACACTCCACATACCTTTTTAAATAAAATATATTCCCGCACTCAACCTTTAAGCGTTTTTTTGCTTCCTCGCTACTCTGCGTGTGGTAAATAGACAGCGATTTTATATGGAGAGGCGGGCATGATAAGCTGGTTAGCATCGCGAAGTCCCTATGCTTCGCGGCTTTCGCGAGTACTCATGCCCGTAGAGGCTACATGTCAAATCGCTCTATTATGCCTTTCAAACGTAGCTTTTCCCACGTAGTATAGCGAAGAGCCACAAACTTGCCTGTTTCGTTAGCTCCTTGTATACTTTTATCAACTGTAGAAAAATACCATTTATTTGTATCAAAAGCAAATAAATAGACGTAATCATGATCCCCGCTTTCTATCAATTATTACTTGTAGTTCATCAATCTTTAGCGCAGGAGACCGATGGAGCATACGGTGACAATTAGAGCAAACAAGAGCAATATCTTCTACTTTTGTTTTTTCGCCTTCGGTCATCTCACTAATTAACCTTTTATGATGGCCCTCAATAAAGTCAGAACCCCTATTTCCATATACTTTTTGGAAATCGAAACCACATACTTCACAGAATAATCGTTTGTATTTCTTAAAAAATATCTGTTTTGCTTTCTTGATTACTGCCGGATTGCGCTCTCGAACTTTATGCAATCGAAAGGCAATTGCACCCTCAGGGTATTCTTCATTATTATCTTCATAGAAGTTTTGGGGAACAATCTCAAACACAAAATGTTTTAAGTCTACTCCAATATAAATGTTAAATGACCCAATGGGTTCAGCAAATACTTTCATAAAGGCCTGTTTAAGTTCTTTTCTAAATCGAATACTTTGCAGTTCAATACTTTTATCAGTTTGATCTTCGTAACGATACTCAGCATCATAGATGGAATTGTTAAACAAAATCTTTATCTTTCTCGCAGTCCCACGTTTGACATGGTACTTTGAATCGAGTGGATTGAAATATCGATGGTACTCCTTGTCTATACGAACACCATCAGAATATTGAGATTTACCCAGCTTTTTAAATAAAGGCGGCACAGACTCATTTATCGTAAACAAGTCGAACGAATCTTCTGAATACAATTGGTTTTGTTGCCGAACCAACGAATCAACAATAGGTTTGAATTCCTTTTGATTCTGCTTTGAAAGAATATCTATAACTTCCTCGGCAGATTTACTTCCATAAAAACCTTTATGTTCATCCCACAAACCGATGAAATGCAACAACCCCATTGACATGTACCCACGTGAGTAATTTGGATCAAGCTTAAGAACATGTTCGTCAAGCCAACGGTGGGATTTGTCATTTATTATGTATTCTAAGACTACACGATCCCGTAATTGCTGAGTAACTTTTTTATATTCTCTATCTCGTTGTGTAGGTCTCAAAGAAGGAAAAGCCATACATTTCACCTCAACTTTAATTCTACTTTGTAAGTTCTAAACCAAATACACTTTCTCATTGTGTCAAACTAAAAACTGCGGGGAAGACCATTCATTTTGCAGTTCAGGAATCTCGGTCAGTTCCTCTCCATGGAAAGCATAATACTCCTTACCATTCTGCAGTCCTCTCTTATCCGTTTACTGACCTCAATCTGAAACCCTCATTAATCGTAATATATCCTCGGTCAACTAATATATGAATATCTTTTCTCAACCATAATCCGTTGTTTATCATATGAGGGTCATTTTCCGAATAAGGCTTTATATGTGCGACTTCCAGACTTCCAATACAGGCAATGTTTTCTTACCTGTTTATACACAACGACGGTGGTAAGTTTTCCAGTCTTCAGGCACATGAATCCTCACCGACATAAAGTTTTATGTATCTCACTCCGAAAAAACAGCTTGATTGTTCTATACATCTTATTCCACAATCCGACTGGAAACTCCTTCATTCTACATTGATTCTCGTTGAACATTTCAAACCGCTACGGCAGATCGGGGAAAGGAATTTTCCTGTTACGTGAACTGGAAACCGCACATTTCCCAAGAGAACAGACTTTGCAAAAATATCGAATATGGCATTGGAGCGTTCGCTTGGTTTGATCAACCATCATGCTCGAAAATGTCTTGGGTAGAAAACCGCTTACGAATCTTTCACTGAGGAACTGTCGCACTCGGGCGCTTGACAATCTGTTTTCTCCCTACTACGACAATACATCTTTCAAAATTAATTACCCTTAGGCACCAGCAACTCCACCTATTACTCTCGTGCCTTCTGAATAAAGATAATATATGTTCCCGCACTCAACCCTAAAGCATTTTTTTGAATGCAGGAACATATTCAAGTTGCTCTTAAACCCTTGTGCATTACTACTTCTTATCTCGATATATTACTACCACACACTCCACATGTGTCGAGACCTCGAAAGGGATATATTCCTTTTTATTATATATATTACCTATAATATCAAAAGCCACTCCTTCTCACAACACCCCTTTTCCAGATGATGCCCGTTCTCCCTTCACTTCTATCAATCCCGCTAATTCCATATGAGCCTCCATTTAGTTTACCGAATCCATGATCACGTTTAAATCAGCTCAGTTCCTGACTTTGAAAGACAATTGCTCAAAATTACTTTCTGCTTTCCCTCCTCCCATATCTCCTGCTTCCAGATATACACATTGAAAATACCTCAATGAATGGGTCATTCTGTAAACTAAATCTCTCTTTTAACCGATAAATACATATGCTGGACTGTTATTTAAATATCACCTCTCGTACCTTAATACCAAACAAACTCAGCGATACATATGAGTCTTGACTCAAAGTTGTATCCATCCACGGCTTCTATACTCAGAAGCCAATTTAAAATGACATGCGTTAATTGGGGAATCAGCCATCACATCTAGAAAGGAGTCATGAACTCACTTGAGCCTATTATCAGATGGGATCGGATATGAAAGCCTACGCTTTTATGGTCCCTTTCAGCCGCAACACATCGATCAACTTCAAATCACACGTACCATTAATGATCATACCTTTTTACATATCCGTGGTATGCTCTCCGAAGAACAGGGAGCCGCATGCATCGGACAAAATATGGAGCAAGAGCCGATTGTGATTCGTCAGTTGGATGATCAAGGACAATCGCTAAGAAGACTGTTCCACGGGATCGTTACGCAAATGTCCGTACATTGTATACGTGGAGTATACACCTTTGAATTGGAGGCTGCTTCCCATTCCTATCAAATGGATATCAAACTGAAAAAACGTTCCTATCAGGATATTCACCGCACTTATGATGATCTGGTCACCGCGATGGTTCGTAAATATGAGTATGGAGACGCTATTGATACCGTAACTAATTATGCCAAGCTGGATACTTTTGTTTTACAATATGAGGAGACCGATTGGGCTTTTTTAAAACGTCTCGCTTCTCGCTTTGGTTCCGTACTTGTACCAGAGGTAACCGCAGCCTCACCCAAGGTTTTCTTCGGGATGCCAGAAGGCAAACAGCACAAAGTGGAACGAGATGTGTTTTACAGGGTAAGAAAAACGTTTCATGAGCTGGATGCGGAAAAGCCCGGAGAACAACGTGCTGGCTCGTATGTCACCTATACAATTGAAAGTTTGCAATATTATGCGCTGGGTGACCTCATCACGTTACCCATTGGACAAGGTAAAGAACTGGTCGTCGTTCGGGCAGTGACACGGTTAGAGGATGGCTTACTGCGTACCCGTTATGATCTCCAAGCGGAACAGAATATTCGCTATGCCCGTTATGAAAACGATCAGGCCACCGGGATTTCGCTGACAGGAACGGTGCTCAAGGTACAGCAGGATTTCGTACAGCTTCAACTGGACATCGACCCGAAGCAAGATCCTGCCAAAGCCTGCTGGTTTCCCGTGGCGACTCGATATGTCGCAGAAGAACATAGCGGCTGGTACGATATGCCTGAAATCGGGGAACAAGTAGAACTGTATCTGCCCACACACCGCGAACAGGATGCC
>NZ_JBITPH010000006.1:0-3822 GCF_050467685.1 Paenibacillus sp. NRS-1782 | reverse complement strand
TCGCTGGAAGCTGGAACGGCGCTTCATCTAAAAGGTGGAGAAAGCAGCATGGTGCTGGATGGTGAGACGGATACCAAAGCCCCGGTAATTTATCAGGAAGGTACGGTGAAAGCTCCTGTTTTCGTGGCTGACCTCCCTCCTGTGCCGGAGCCACCATTGATGAGTATAAAAGCATATGAAGCAGCCCATTCAGCAGCAAAGGATTCATCTAGCAGCCAAGCCCCTACTCCTAAAGCAAAAATTACGACTCCAGCAGCGCTTCAACAGGCGAATGCCTTGATGGGGACGATATCCAAAATGTTAGGCTCCATTCCAGCAGTAGGGAACGTAGCCAGTGTGATGTTGAATACGGTGGGTGGGCCAGCAGGTAAAGTGGCGGCAACGGTGTTACAAGCAACTGGAGCCATCCCTATTCGTAGTAAAGGAACGCCCACGGTTGGAGGCAGTAAAGAAACAGGGCTGCACCCGCTCAAACACTTGGCTGGTTTAGCCATGCAGGGGTTGATTAGTGAGTATGAGCATGAGCGAGCGAGACAAGCCTACTATAGCAAGTGGATTTTAGGAAAAGCATATACGAGTGCGCGTCATGTAGCGAATTCTGGAGGCCCACTGGAGCTGATTCAGAACCTGCTGAAAGAGTCGAATGCTATGGCTCATGCCTATCAGCAAGTTCCTGTAGATCTGAGACAACGCTGGAGAGCAAATTATGACAGCTACATGGCACAACAACCGAAACCACAAGTTGAGGAGCCTAAGTCCTTATGGGATCGCTATCTAGATCATACGGGTAGCAGTGCGATGATAAAAGGCCAAATAGCAATGGAACAGGCACATACAGTACAAAATGCGTCTACAAAATCAGCAAACAGCCTAGTTGAATTATACAAAGGCATAGAGCAGGCTAATAACGTAAGGTATCAAAATGCAGGAAACTCATTTGGTGAATTTTTAGATTATTGGTCATTTGGTATACCTAAAGGATTGTATCAAGCCTATATGGAGCGCGCACGTAATCAAGGTAACTCTGGTAGTGACGCTATCAATTTTGCTACATTCGGAATAACAGAGACTATACGTGGAGCATTGACACCTAAAGATCCTTTGTCAGCAGAGCATTGGTCCAATATGATTGGTGTAGCAGGGATCGTTGAAGGAGCCGGTTCATTTTTCAAACCCAAACCTACACTAAAATTACCCGTTAAAGAACCTGTTCATTCAGGTCCTAAAATCATAAGTGAAAAAACAGAGGCCCCCCAACTTCCAAACACAAAGCCCAATAAAGAGATAGAGATTGAGGGGACGGGGAATGCTACTCAGGGCACAAAAAGATTTCCAACCAGTCGAATTGATCCAAAAATAAATCAACATGTTATTGATAAAGTGGCAGAGGCTAGGGGACAATTGTCTAATAAATATAAAGAAGCAGGTAATTTTGCTTACGCAGAAGTAAAAGTTTCAGGAGTTAGTAAAACAGACTTTTATTCACATAGTGGAATTCATAATTCGAATAAAAAAATCCCTGGAACTGAAGAATTTTCTTTTAAGCCTGAGAATCCAACATTTAAGGCAACAGAGGCTCCTGATGCTGCTGGAAATATTTACTTAAGGGATGCTGATACAGAGTATAAAATATTAAATGATGTGGCGCATAGATTAGGCGATAATCCCAATGCAACAGGAAAAATCAAACTATTTACTGAAAAAGATACATGTGCCAGTTGCAATCAAATCATTCAGCAATTTGATAAAAAGTACCCTAATATTACAATTGAAGTTGTTCATAATGGTGATAGACGTATTTCTTCAAAATAATTCTGGAGGTTTTTATAAATATGATTTATGGATATGAAGAATATTTAGAATATATCAACGAAACTTACGAAGAATTTAAAGATGATGAAAAAATGAGTAATAAAGAGGCAATTGCAAGAACATTTAATGAATATGATATGTTAGCTAAAGAAAGCGAAACGGACAAAGCGATTATTTATGTAGTACTTACAGAAATTTTAGTTTCTCATTCGAGAATTCTGCATACTTTTAAAGCGCACATGATTAAAATGCTATCTGAATTAGACTTTTATTTAATAGAACAAGAACAAAAGTTAACACTAGTGCAATACAATGATCTACGTTCTCGAAAAGAAAACGTGTTACCTGAACTTGAAAATAAAAAGCTAGATTACTATCCTAGGGTATGTTGGTACTACTATGACTTGACAGATGAAGTTAATAAATTTTTCAATCAAATAAACACAGATAATGTAACTATAGATGAAATAGTTATTAGTGTATTTCGACGCTTTGAACGTGATTGTAAAAATACATTAAGTGAAAAGATAATCGTGTATACAACACTAGCCGAAAAATTATTAACTCATAAATTAACACAGACAGACGCTCTGCAGAAGATTAGACAAGAATTACAGCAGTTTAACATAAAAGATATTCTTCAAGAGCAATTATTAGAAGAGGAACAAATGGATTTGGAAAAGCGAATTAAAAACGTATTAAACCAAATTAACTTTTCCTGATAAAACTCCAACAACTAAATTACACACAAAAACAATGACTTGCCATCCCTCCCCATCAGAGTTAACATACACACACTCAAACAACGGGAGGGAAATATCTTATGTCAAATTGGCCAGATTGGTTTAAAGAAGCATTACGCCAACGTTTTTATCAGTTGGAACTAGCTAGTGAACAACAGGCTTCATGTTCATCTGAGGACAAAAATCTATTCACCAAAATGGATCAATTCAAAATGAACCAAAACGAAGATATTCAGCAACTGCTATCCGAATGGGAAGAAGCCATAGGCGATCAGCTAAGTCAGGATAAACAATCCATGTATATGGAAGGAGTAAAAGACGGGATTCGATTGATTCTTCCCGTCATGCAATCCACAAATATTCTCTAGCCTATTGATCGTTTCAGCCTATGGTTTCGTTAGTCCAGTATTTCGTCTATGTCCATTCCACTTTTCAAGGTAAAAACAAAATGCGCTGGTGAGAGAATGGTTATCTTCTCCACCAACGCATTAAATAGGTTATCATCAAATTGTTCCAGTATATCTTGCCGCGAGCTTAAAATTTGTATGATTTCATCGACACGTTCCTTAACTTTCGCTTGCTGCTCATGCTCCTGCTCCAGTGTCAGCTTCTGTTGTCGTAGCTCGTTGAGTTCACTTGAAAGCCTGTTTGTTTCTTCTTCATATACAATTTCATCAATCTGATTCCGCAGCTTAAGATTCACTAATTCCTTCAGGTCGGATTTCAATTGTTGCATCTGTCCTTCGATGTCCAATAGCGGTTCTTGCCCTACTTTACTGGAAAGTGCCGATTCAATATTGCCTTTCAGCGTTTTAATCAATCCTTTCTTATTCTCATACATCCGGTTAAATACTCGTACAAACGCGGAATGTAAAATGGGTTCATCGACTGATTTGGCATCACAGGCTACTTTACCTTTATTGACATACGTTTTGCATTGCCATACTACTTTTTTGGATGGATTATTGCTGTTCCAGGTTCGGCGTTTAAAAATAGCTCCGCAGCATCCACAATATACTTTGCTACTGAGTGCATATTTACTGGAGTATCTTTTACTATCCCCCATGACATTACCTTTCAGCTTGGCCCTCCATTCCTTTTCCTTTTGCACCGCTTCAAATAGTTCCTTGGATACAATCGGCTCATGGTTGTCCTCAATTAAATATTGCTGTTCTTGTCCTTTATTCCTTCCTCGTTTGTGGGTTAGCAAATCTACCGTTACCGTCTTTTGCTGAAGCAAAGCTCCGTAATATTTCTCATTGGTCAG
>NZ_JBITPH010000005.1:0-131839 GCF_050467685.1 Paenibacillus sp. NRS-1782 | reverse complement strand
GATTGATCCGAGCCGTCTGTACGGCTGGATTCGTGACTATCAGGTTACGGTGTTCGAATCGACACCGGCCCTAATCGTACCGTTCATGCAGCATGTGCATGAACACGGACTGGACATGAGCAGTCTGGAGCTACTCATCACCAGCTCGGATAGCTGTAGTGTGACGGATTACCGGGTGCTGCAAGAACGGTTTGGTGCAGACATTCGTATCATTAACAGCTACGGCGTAACAGAAGCGGCGATTGACTCCAGCTTCTACGACGAAGAGCTGTCGAAGCTGCCAAGCAGCGGCAGTGTGCCGATTGGTCAGGCGTGGCTGAATGCACGTTTTTATATCGTGGACAGCCAATTGAATCCGGTACCTATCGGCGTACTGGGCGAGCTATGCATTGGCGGAGCCGGGGTAGCGCGTGGGTATCTGAACCGTGCGGACCTGACGGCCGAGAAATTCGTGGCGAATCCGTACGTGCCGGGTGAACGGCTGTATCGCACGGGTGACCTGGCACGGTGGATGCCGGACGGGAACGTGGACTTTATCGGCCGGATGGACTATCAGGTCAAAATCCGGGGCTACCGGATTGAACTGGGCGAGATCGAAACCGTGATCCAGCGGGTACCGGGTGTGCGTCAAGCGGTCGTGATCGACCGGACAGATGAGCGTGGGCACAAGTATTTGTGCGGCTATATCACGGGAGAAGCGGAGCTGCGGATCGAGGAGGTACAGGTCCAGCTGGAAGCAGGACTGCCAGCGCACATGGTGCCAGCACGCTTAATGCGTCTGGAGACGATACCACTGACGAGCAACGGCAAAATCGACCGCAAGGCCTTGCCAGAGCCAGAAGGAAGTATCCATACAGGTGCAGCCTATGTGGCGCCACGTACAACGGTCGAGCAAGTGCTGGCTTCGGTATGGGCCGGAGTGCTGGGCGTGGAAACGGTAGGCACGCAGGATAACTTCTTCGAGCTGGGCGGCGATTCGATCAAGGCGCTGCAGGTATCATCCCGATTGCTGCAAACAGGCTATCGACTGAACATGAAAGACCTGTTCAGCAATCCAACGGTGTCTGCATTGGCGCTGAAAGTCCAATCTGTGACAAGATTGGCAGATCAGAGCGAAGTGGTGGGCGCTGTGAAGCTGACACCAGTTCAACAATGGTTCTTTGAGCAAAACCTGACGGATGCTCATCATCATAATCAGTCCATCATGTTGCATAGCAAGGACGGTTTTGATGAAAAGGCACTGCGTACAGCGATGGATCAAATGGTTAGCCATCACGACGCGTTGCGTACCATTTTCCGTCCTACCGATCACGGATACGAAGCATGGAACCGTGCGATTGGTGAGGGTAAGCTGTACACGCTGGAACAGACGGACTTCAGCAATGAGACTGAGGTGTCTGCGGCCATCGAGGCCAAGGCGAATGAAATTCAAGCTGGAATTGATTTGAGTGAAGGACCGCTGGTGAAGCTGGGGCTGTTCCATTGCCCAGATGGAGACCATTTGTTGATTGCGATTCATCACTTAGTGGTGGACACTGTATCCTGGCGCATTTTGTTCGAGGATATTACGACAGCCTATGAGCAGGCATTGAACGGACAAGCGACTCGTCTTCCGTACAAAACGGATTCGTTCCGCACCTGGGCTGATGGACAATCTCAATATGCGAACGGTTCAGAAATTGCAGCAGAACTCGCATTCTGGCAAGAAATTGAACAGGGAATGTATGAGCCGCTTCCAAAAGACCAGCCACAGTCCTATTCCTTAAATAGAGACAGCGATATCGTTACTGCCACGTGGACAGCTCAGGAAACGGAGCAGCTGTTAAAACAGGCGCATCGTGCCTACAACACGGATATGAATGATTTGCTGCTTACGGCATTGGGAATGACGATTCATCGCTGGGCTGGCATTGGACGAGTGCTCGTCAACCTGGAAGGTCATGGACGGGAGTCCATTTTGCCAGAGCTGGATATTACTCGCACCGTTGGCTGGTTCACGACTCAATTCCCGGTTGTGCTGGATATGAGCGTGGGGCAAGACCTTTCACAGTGCATCAAACATGTGAAGGAAGGGCTGCGTCGCATTCCGCAAAAGGGTATTGGCTACGGTATTTTGAGATACCTGTCCGCCGCACGTGAGCAAGAGCATTTTGTAACCGAACCTGAAATCAGCTTTAACTATTTAGGACAATTTGATCAAGATATGCAAAATCAATCCATTGACGTATCTCATTACTCCAGCGGTGAAGAGCTTAGCGCACATGCAGCCAGATCGCACACGCTAGATATTAATGGAATGATTTCGGAAGGCGAACTGCAATTGACGATCAGCTACAGCAATCAGGAATATCGCCGAGAAACGATGGAGCAGCTAGCAGAGGAGTTCAGAACCAGCTTGCGGGAAATCATTGCGCATTGTGCAGGCCGGAAGCAGCAGGAGCTAACTCCAAGCGATGTAATGCTTAAAAATGTAACCATGGCCGAGCTGGATCAATTGGTAGAGCGGACTTGTGACATTGGCGAACTGGAAAATGTATATGCGTTAACGCCGATGCAAAAAGGTATGCTGTTCCATAATCTGATGGATGCAAAGTCAGGTGCTTATTTTGAACAAACGACATTTGATTTGCGCGGACGCTTCCAAGCGGATATTTTCCAAGATAGCTTGAATCATTTGGCGCAGCGGCATGAGATTTTTAGAGCTAATTTCTACAGCGGTTGGCAGGATGAGCCGGTGCAGGTCATTTTCCGCCGCAAGGATATAGGTTTCAAATATGAGGATCTGCGTCATTTGGCTGAGCAGGAGCGTGACACGTATGTGAAGGAATTTATTCGCAAAGACAAGGCAGCCGGATTCGATTTGTCCCAGGATGCATTGATGCGCGTGGCGATTTTACGAACAGGTGATGAGGATTATTATTTTGTGTGGAGCTCTCATCACATCTTGATGGATGGCTGGTGTGTGGCGTTGGTAACGGATGAGGTGTTTGAGGCTTATTTTGCAGCCGTCGAGCATAGAGAACCGAAGCTTGCCCCAGTTACTCCATATAGTCAGTATATTGAGTGGCTTGAAGCACAGGATGTAGAGGCTGCATCTTCATACTGGAAGGATTATTTGCTCGACTATGATCAGCAAACTTCGATTCTGACCGGAAAAGTAGGCGTGAAAGCGGACGGTGCGCAATTTGAGCATGTGCTGTGCGATCTGGGCAAGGATTTGACAGGCCGCATTGAAATGGTTGCCAAGCAGCACTACGTGACCACGAATACATTATTGCAAACGGCATGGGGCTTGCTGCTTCAAAAGTACAACGGTAGTGATGACGCTGTTTTTGGCGGTGTAGTGTCTGGTCGTCCGGCTGATATTTCGGGTATCGAAAATATGGTGGGCTTGTTCATTAACACCATTCCAGTACGTATCCGCAGTGGGGCTGAGGATACATTTGCCGACATGATCAGAGCAAATCAGAAGCAGGCGCTGGCTTCTCAAGCTTATGAAACGTATCCGCTATATGAAATTCAAGCCTTAAGCGAGCAAAAGCAAGACTTGATCAACCACATTATCGTGTTCGAAAACTATCCGGTGGAGGAGCAGGTCGAGCAACTTGGCGAAGGTGCAGAATCGGATTTTGAAATTAGCAACGCAGGTATGATTGAACAAACCAACTATGATTTCAATTTGCTCGTCATTCCGCTGGAAGCGATGAAAATCCGATTTGAATACAATGCGAAGCTCTATGATCGTGAAGCCGTTGAACGGACTCAGAGCCATCTGGTGCAGCTGCTGGAGCAAGTGACAGCGAAGCCAGACATTCAAGTGCATGAGTTGGATGTTTTAAGTGAGCAGGAGCGCGAGCAAATTCTGGGCGTATGGGGAGATACAGCCGTCAAGTATCCAAGGGAGCAAACGATCCATGGCTTGTTCGAAACACAAGCAGCGCAGACACCGGAGCAGGCAGCGTTGTTCTTCGAGGGAGAGCAGTTGACCTATCGCGAGCTGAATGAACGCGCGACTCGTCTGGCTCGTACTCTGCGCAATCAAGGCGTGACGAAGGATCGCCTGGTGGGATTGATGACCGAGCGTTCGGTAGACTTGATCGTGGGTATCTTAGGCATTTTGAAAGCCGGGGGTGCATATGTTCCGATTGATCCGACGTATCCAGAGGAGCGTATCCGCTACATGCTGAATGACTCGGGGGCAGAGCTGTTGTTGACGCAAAGCCATCTGCTGGACAAAGCTGCTTTTAATGGCAACGTACTGGTGTTGGATGGGGCACAGGGTGTGTATCACGAGGATGGTTCCAATCTGGAGCCGTTGTCCGGTCCAAACGACCTTGCGTATGTGATTTATACGTCGGGTACGACGGGCCAGCCAAAGGGCGTCATGGTAGAACACCGTAATGTTGTACGTTTGGTGAAAAATACTAACTATGCGCAATTGGATGCCGACACGCGCATTTTGCAGACAGGGGCTATTGTCTTCGACGCATCCACCTTTGAAATTTGGGGTGCGCTATTGAATGGTGGACAGCTGGTGCTGGTAAGTCAGGATGTCATTTTGGACGGGCCCAAGCTTAAGGAAGCTGTTCGCAATCATGGCATTACCACGATGTGGCTGACCGCGCCGCTCTTTAACCAGCTGTCCCAGCAGGATCTCGATCTGTTTGAGGGGGTACGGGAGCTGTTGGTCGGTGGTGATGTGCTGTCTGTACCGCATATTAACCGGGTAATGATAGCCCATCCGAACCTGCAGATTATTAACGGCTACGGCCCGACCGAAAATACGACCTTCTCCACAACACATGCGATTACTGGCGTGCAATCAGGATCGGTACCAATTGGCAGACCGATCCATAACTCGACGGCGTATGTCGTGGACCGTTCGATGCGGCTCCAGCCTATTGGGGTATGGGGAGAACTGATCGTGGGCGGTGACGGGGTGGCACGTGGATACCGGAACCGTCCGGATCTGACGGTCGAAAAGTTCATCGACAGCCCGTTCCGCAGCGGAGAACGCTGCTATCGCACAGGCGACCTAGTACGCTTGAATGTGGACGGGACCCTGGAATATAAGGGACGGATCGACGCACAGGTGAAAATTCGCGGCTACCGGATCGAGCTTGGCGAGGTAGAAACGCAGCTGCTGAAGCTGGAGGCGGTGCGAGAAGCTGTGGTCATCGCACGAGAAGATGAGCAAGGGCAGAAGCAGCTCTGCGCTTATGTGGTCACCGATGAGGAAGTTGTGGCCAGTGAGCTACGCAGCGCTTTAAGCCAGGAGCTGCCAGCCTACATGGTGCCGTCATATTTCATCCACTTGGAGCAGGTGCCGCTGACACCAAACGGTAAAATCGACCGCAAAGCACTACCAGCACCAGAGGTCAGCCTGCAAAGCGGAGCGGATTATGTTGCACCGCGGACGTGGGTGGAAGTGAAGCTGGCGCAAATTTGGCAGGATGTACTGGGCTTGGCACAGGTCGGCGTGAAGGAAAACTTCTTCGAGATTGGCGGGCATTCGCTGCGGGCGACCACCCTGGCCTCGAAGATTCACAAGGAGCTGAATAAGCCGCTTCCACTACGCAGTATTTTTGAAGCACCAACGATTGAACAACTGGCAGCCGTTCTGGAACAGCTGGATCAAGTGAACTATGCGTCCATTCCGGTGACGGAAGCCTGTGCATTCTACCCGTTATCCTCGGCGCAAAAACGACTGTATGTGCTGCATCAGTTCGACCCGAATGATGTGAACTACAACATGCCGTCGGTGCTGCAAGTGAGTGGTCCGCTGGATGTGAAACGAGTAGAAGACGCGTTCCGTCAACTGATCGCCCGCCATGCAACCTTGCGAACCCGCTTTGAACTGGTGGACAGTGAACCGATGCAATGGATTGAGGACATCGTGCCGTTCGAGGTGGAATATGCAAAGGTACAGGCAGAGGGTGCGACTACGGATACGGACATGTTGGTCAGCAAGGAAACGCAAGAACTGGTACGGCGCTTTGTCCGTCCGTTCGTTCTGCAAGCTGCGCCGCTGCTGCGGGTAGGCTTGGTGGACCTGGGCGTACAAGGAGTGGAACAAGAACAACAGCATTTGCTTATGCTCGACATGCACCATATCGTCTCGGATGGTGTGTCCATGGGGGTACTGGCCGATGAATTTGTCCGCTTGTATGGTGGAGAAGCCTTGTCGCCATTGCGGATTCAGTACAAGGATTATGCGGTATGGCAGCAAAGCGAAGCCCATCAGGAGTGGATGCAGCGTCAGGAAGCGTACTGGCTCGACACCTTCCGGGGTGAGCTGCCTGTGCTGGATCTACCTACGGATTTTGCCCGTCCAGCGGTACGAAGTACGGCAGGGGATACGGTCGTGTTCGGACTGGAGCATGAAGTTAGCGAACGCCTGAAAGAACTGGCGGCGCACACAGGCTCAACATTGTACATGGTGCTGCTGGCGGCATACACTGCGCTCTTGCATCAATACAGCGGACAAGAGGATATTGTGGTCGGCACGCCGATTGCAGGACGACCGCATGCAGATCTGGAGTCGATCCTTGGGATGTTCGTCGGTACGTTGGCATTGCGAAACTATCCGACGGCGGAGCATACCTTCCGCAGCTACGTGGAAGAAGTGAAAGATCGTGCCCTGCAAGCATACGAACATCAGGACTATCCATTTGAGGAACTGGTGGAAAAGCTGAACGTGAAGCGGGATATGAGCCGCCATCCGCTGTTCGATACGATGTTTACGCTGCAAACCACCGAGGAAAGCGAATTGCAGCTGGCAGACCTAAGCTTCCGTCCATACGGCTTGGAACAAACGCCAGTCAAGTTTGATTTGATGCTGGAAGCCAGAGAGGAAGAGGTAGGCATCCAGTTTGGATTGCAGTATGCAACCGCGTTGTATCAACGGGAAACCGTAGAACGGATGACACGTCACTTCATTCGTTTGGCCGAAGCCGTGGCAGCGAACCCGGATGCGAAGTTGGGTGAGCTGGAGCTGATTACAGCGGAAGAAACCGAGCGGATTCTGAAGGTGTTCAATGACCCGAACGCGCATAGCGTGCGTGGAACAGCACAAGGTCGCTCGCTCAGCGAACGATTTGAAGAGCAAGCGAAGCGCAGACCTGATCGGGTAGCGGTCGTGTCTGGGGACACGGCGCTGACCTACGTCGAGCTGAACGAGCGTGCGAACCGATTGGCCCGTGTGTTACGAGCGGAAGGGGTCGATGCAGATCAACCGGTAGGCGTATTACTGGAACGTTCTGCCGATATCCTGGTGAGCATTCTAGGGGTACTTAAGGCCGGAGGTGCGTATGTGCCGATGGATACCATGTATCCACAGGAACGTATCGACTACATGCTCCAAGACAGCGGGGCAAAGGTCGTGATTACAAGCAGAGTCGCCAATCTCACACTCAGCTTGCCATCCACAGTTCGAGCAGTAGTTCTTGACGATGAGAACGTTCAAGCTCAACTGGGAGCACAGGATGCAAGCAACCTAATCCCTGTGGCCCGCCCGCATAACCTGGCCTATATGATTTACACGTCAGGCACAACCGGTCAGCCGAAAGGTGTCATGATCGAGCAGGGCAGTGTCAGCAATCTGGTAGATGCTTTATTTGAGCGAGTATATAGCCGTTATGAACAGCCGCTTCAAGTCGCATGGCTGTCGGCATTTGTATTTGACGCTTCGGTGAAGCAAATCTTTGCTAGCTTGTTGTTAGGCCACACCTTGCATGTGGTATCCCGTGACGTCAGCCTGAGTGGGGAGCATTTGATCGCCTACTACCGAACGCACCGAATTGATTTGTCGGACGGCACACCTGCGCATCTGCATATTTTGAACGAAAGCGTCAACGTGACGGAAGCGCCGGATGTAAAGCATTACCTGATCGGTGGCGAAGCATTGTCTGTGCAACTGGTCAATGTGTTCCTGCATAAGTGGTTCGGGTATCGTCCCGTAATTACTAACGTGTATGGTCCGACCGAAACAACAGTAGATGCGACCGCTTATACAATTGAAGATGTGGAATCCCTGAACGTGCTGCTGGAAAAAGGAGAGCACACGGTATCCATAGGAACGCCGATAGCGAACCAGTCTGTGTACATCCTGAACAGCCAGCAGCAGCTGGTGCCGATCGGTATCGCAGGTGAGCTCTATATTGGAGGTGCAGGTGTAGGACGAGGATACCTGAACCTGCCGGAACTGACGGCAGAGAAGTTCATACCTAATCCGTTTGCCTCAGCTTCAGTGGAAGCTGAACAAGCTCCAGATGCCCACATCCACCGGATGTATCGGACGGGCGACCTGGCACGATGGCTGCCAGATGGAAGCATCGAGTATTTAGGCCGGATCGACCACCAGGTGAAAATCAGGGGGTACCGGATCGAGCTGGGCGAGGTGGAAGCACAGCTGCTGACCGTAGACGGCATTCAGAAAGCCGTGGTCACGGCATGGGAAAGCGAAGACGGACATAAGGACCTGTGTGCCTATATTGTAGCCACGGCACCGCTGAGTCTGCCGGAGCTGCGCAATGCGCTGCAGCCGAAGCTGCCGGATTACATGATCCCGACATATGTTGTACAACTGGATCGTTTCCAGCTGACCCCAAGCGGAAAAATTGACCGCAAGGCGTTGCCTGCGCCGGAAACGCGCCTCGAAGGTGGCATGGAGTATGTTGCGCCGCGGACACCGCTGGAAGTCAAGCTTGCTCAAATCTGGCAGGATGTATTGAAGCTGTCCAGCGTAGGAGTCACCGACTCATTCTTCGACATGGGTGGACACTCCCTGCGAGCAACAACGCTGGTGGCCAAAATCCATCAGGAACTGGACAGCCGGATTACACTGCGTGAGGTGTTCCAGCACATTACGATTGAGCAGCAAGCCCAGCTCATAGCTACGCACGGCACAGACACCTATACGGTGATCCCTGCGGCGGCGAAACAGGCCTACTACCCGGTTTCCTCGGCTCAAAAACGTCTGTACATTTTGAGCCATCTGGAAGGTGGGGATGTCAGCTACAACATGCCGGATGTGCTAACGGTGGAAGGACCGCTTCAGGCAGATCGACTGGAGGAAGCATTCCGTCAGTTAATAGCCCGCCATGAAACGTTGCGGACTTCCTTTGAAATGGTGGAAGGCGAGGTTGTTCAGCGGGTTTACGATCAGGTTGAGTTTGCAGTAGAGCGCCTGCAGGTTAGTGAATCTGAAGCCGAAGCGTATATCGAATCCTTTGTACGCAGCTTTGATCTTCGGCAGGCACCACTGCTGCGTGTCCAGATCATTCAAACCGGACCAGAGCGCCATTTCCTGATGTACGACATGCACCATATTATTTCAGACGGTGTATCGTCTAACAATATCGTGCAGGAGCTGGTACAGCTGTACGAGGAGCAGGAATTGGAGCCGCTGCCGATTCAATACAAGGACTATGCCGTGTGGCAGCAGCAGGAAATGCAGCGTGAGTCATACCAACGCCGGGAACACTTCTGGCTGGAGCATTTAGCCGGAGAATTACCGGTACTGGATTTGCCGATTGCTTATCCAAGACCTGCTGTTCGCAGCTTCGAGGGTGTGCTGTATGAATTTACAGTTGACCCGAATGTATCCGAACAACTGCACCGAATGGCGGCACAGACCGGAAGTACGTTGTACATGGTGCTATTGAGCGCCTACACCGTTCTGCTGTCCAAATACAGCGGTCAGGACGATTTGATCATCGGTACTCCGGTAGCAGGCCGCTTGTTGCCTGAGTTGGAGCCACTGATCGGAATGTTCGTCAATACGCTAGCCATCCGGCATCAGCCGAAGGGCAACCAAACGTTCCACAACTACTTGCTGGAAGCCAGAGATCGTACGCTGCAAGCCTTCGAGCATCAGGATTATCCACTGGAAGAGTTAGTGGAAAAGCTGGATGTAGCACGGGATACAAGCCGTAACCCATTGTTTGACACCATGTTTGCACTGGAAAATACGGAGTCGCAAGAAGCGAAGCTTGAGACCCTGTCCTTCAGTCCGTATGTTCGGGAGCATCGCATCTCCAAATTTGATTTGACCTTGTCCATGAGCGATGAAGACGGGGTGATCAAGGGTTCCTTTGAATATTGCACGAAGCTGTTTGGTGCAGACGCGATTGAACGATTAACGGAAGATTTGATAGCGATTCTGTCACAGGTTGGGGCAAACCCGAATTTGCTGTTAAGCGAAATTCAGGTAACCTCCACCGACGAGAAGCCGGAAGGCTTTTCACCGGATTCCATCGACTTTGTTTTCTAAATCATTTTCTAAAATGCAATGATTTCACTTTGCTGTGCAGAGGGCGGCGGCTTGTCCGACTGCCCTTGCCTGCAAAGTATTATTTTTCCGACACAACGCTCATCTACGTAACAACGCACCATTCCAACCGGGGTACAGACCCCAAAAAGCAGGAGGGATGTCATTGAAAGCCTTATTTGAGAAGGAAAAAAATTACTGGAGTCATAAGCTGGAATCCGAGGATCATATCATCTGCCTTCCATACACCAACAACGTGTCCAAGGATGCAATTGTAACGAATTTAAATTCCCTTACGTACACGCTCACATTTCCATCTGAAATTTCCGAGCGAATATTGTCTATAACAGGTGGCGCTCCATGGGCAGTGTTTATGGTTCTGCTTGCTGGAGTAGAAAGTCTGTTACATAAGTACACAGGTGAGGAACGTGTGCTGCTGGGTATTCCGGTAGCCAAGTCTGGCAACGGTGCTACAAAGCCGATCAATCATCTGCTTATACTGAAAAACACACTGGATTCCACAACGACCTTCAAAGCCTTGCTGTCTCAAATCAAAACCTCTGTCAGCGAAGCGATTGAGCACCAAAATATACCTTTTTGGAACTATACCGAGGGGCTTGAAATTCCACGTAACGAGGATGAAAAGCCTCTGATTTACACCACGTCGTCTATGCAAAATATTCATATTCCTGATTTTTTGAATTATGTACAATCTGAGCTTGATTTGCAATTTCAGTGGGAAAATGCAGCGGTTTCTCTGAACGTGAAGTACAGTAGCGACCGTTATAACGAGGCGACGATTGAACGCTTTGTTGAGCAACTGTTGCGCTTGTACAGCGTTGTTCTGCATCAGCCAGAACTGGAGATTTCCGCAGCACAACTGCTGTCAGAGCAAGAAGTGGAGCAGCTGCTTCATACCTTCAACGATACAGCTGTGGATTATCCACGTCATGCGTCCATTCATGAATTGTTCCAGAAACAGGTGAAGCAGGTCCCACAGCAGGTGGCGGTAGTATTCGGAAAAGATAGCCTAACCTATGGAGAATTGAATGAAAAGGCCAACCGTCTAGCTCATACATTACGTAAGCAAGGGATCTGCACCGAGCAGACTGTCGGCATTGTGGCTGAACGCTCGATTGAGATGATCGTCGGTATGCTTGCAATTCTCAAGGCAGGCGGAGCATATGTCCCGATTGACTCCGAATACCCGAATGAGCGCGTACGCTATTTGCTGGAGGATTCTGGTGCTAACATACTGCTCGTACAGCGAATGGAGCATCGGCCCGTTGATTTTAAGGGAACTGTGCTCGACCTAAGCGATTCCGCAATTTATGGAACGAATGATGCTGATCGTTTCGATCCGGTTTTGCGGAACGATAACGAGACGTATGCTGACGTAGCTGGCATCGGATATGTAGATTGCTTAAACCCGCTCTACTCCATTTCCGCTAGTCCTGAGCTTGCTTCTACTACAACCACACAACCAGAAATTATACAACCAGAAGTTACGCAATCAGAACAAGTGGAGGCAACCGCTGCTGATCGCTTGGCCTATATCATGTACACCTCTGGAACAACTGGCCAGCCGAAAGGGGTTATGGTGGAACACCGCAATGTCGTCCGTCTAGTGAAAAATACAAACTACGCGCAATTGAATGCCGATACGCGTATTTTGCAGACCGGGGCCGTTGTCTTTGACGCGTCCACCTTTGAAATTTGGGGTGCGCTATTGAACGGTGGACAGCTGGTGCTGGTGAGTCAGGATGTCATTCTGGACGCGCCGAAGCTCAAGGAAGCGGTCCGCAGCCACGGCATTACCACGATGTTTCTGACCACACCGCTCTTTAACCAGTTGTCCCAGCAGGATCTGGCGCTGTTCGAGGGGATACGGGAGCTGCTGGTCGGCGGAGATGTGATGTCCGTTCCACATATGAACCGGGTGCTGGAGGCTCATCCTTCCCTGCGGATCAGTAACATCTATGGCCCAACCGAAAATACGACCTTTTCCACCATGCATGCGATCGCCGGTGTGCAATCCGAATCGGTGCCAATTGGCCGCCCAATCACTAACTCAACGGCGTATGTCGTGGATCGCTCGATGCAGCTCCAGCCTATCGGGGCGTGGGGTGAGTTGATCGTCGGCGGTGACGGGGTAGCACGTGGCTACCGCAACCGTCCGGACCTGACGGCTGAAAAGTTCATCGACAGTCCGTTCCGCAGCGGAGAACGCTGCTATCGCACAGGCGACCTGGTACGCTGGAAGGCGGACGGGGCGCTGGAATACAAGGGACGGATCGACGCCCAGGTGAAAATTCGGGGCTACCGGATCGAGCTGGGCGAGGTGGAAGCGCAGCTGTTGAAGCTGGAGGCGGTGCAAGAATCCGTCGTTATTGCACATGAGGATGAGCAGGGGCAAAAGCAGCTCTGCGCTTATGTGGTGACCCATGAGGAAGTAACAGCAAGTGAGTTGCGCAGCGCTTTGAGCCAAGAATTACCGGGCTACATGGTGCCGTCATATTTTGTACAGCTGGAGCAATTGCCACTGACACCGAACGGCAAGGTGGATCGCCGGGCGTTGCCGCAGCCGGAGGGAAGTATAAGCTCAGGCGCAGAATATGTAGCTCCTCAAAATCAATTACAAGTACAACTGGCGAGTATCTGGAAAGATGTGCTGGAGCTTGAGCGCATTGGGATTAAGGATAACTTTTTTGAAGCAGGGGGGCACTCCCTGCGAGCGACACATGTCATATCGCTTATTCATAAGGAATTGCATAAAAATGTGCAGCTAAAGGACCTGTTTCAGCACCCGACGATTGAACAGCTTGCGCAGGTGATTGAAGCGCTGGAGCAAACCGCCTATGAATCCATACCTGTTACGGAGAATAAGCCATTTTATGCGGTGTCCTCGGCACAAAAACGGATGTATATTCTCAATCAGCTTGATGGAGCGGGAATTAGCTATAACATTCCTGGCGCTCTGACACTGACAGGTTCATTTGATCATAATGCACTGGACAATGCGTTCCGCCAGCTTATTGACCGCCATGAAATATTGCGTACCAGCTTTGAGACCATGAACGGTGAACCTGTCCAGCGAGTACATGACGAAGTTTCTTTTCGTATGGAGTTGATTCATGCCCATGGAGCTGACCCAAAGGAGACGGACGAACTAGTACGCGACTTTGTCCAGCCGTTCGATCTTGGACAGGCTCCGCTTTTCCGAGTCGGTTTGATTGAAACAGATCCAGAGCATCATATTTTACTACTGGATATGCATCACATCATTTCGGACGGTACCTCTATAAATGTGATGATTCAGGACTTCATCCATTTATATACAGGTGACACACTGCCACCATTGCGCATTCAGTATAAGGACTACGCTGCTTGGCAACAGGAGCAGCAGCAAAGTGAACGCTATCGGCAGCAGGAAAGCTACTGGCTAAATACCTTCGCAGGAGAGCTGCCTGTGCTGGATATACCAACCGATTATCCACGTCCGGCGACGAGAAGCTTTGAAGGAGATTTGCTGGAATTTACGCTCGATCAACGGCAGAGCGAAGGTTTAAAAAGCATTGCGGTACAGACGGAATCGACATTATATATGGTGCTATTGGCAGCTTATACGTCTTTGCTTAGCCACTACAGCGGGCAGGAGGATATTATTGTCGGTTCGCCGATTGCGGGGCGGCCCCATGCTGATCTTGGTAGCCTGATCGGGATGTTTGTGAATACGCTGGCAATCCGCAATTATCCGGAAGGTGGTAAGACCTTCCGCGATTACGTATTAGAGGTCAAGGAAAACGCATTGAAAGCTTTTGAACATCAGGATTATCCGTTTGAAGAGCTGGTGGACAAGCTGGACGTGGATCGAGATTTAAGCCGTAATCCGTTATTTGATACCATGTTTGCTCTACAAAATTTGGAGCAAAAGGATCAGCAACTGGAAGGTTTGCAATTGGCACCCTATCCGAGTGAACAAAATACCGCGAAATTTGATTTGAGTCTGTTCGCGATGGAGGATGGGGAGCAAATTGCCTGCGGTCTTCAATACGGAACCCGGCTGTACAAACGGGAAACCATCGAACGACTGGCTGTACACTTGCAGCAGCTTATCCGTGCGGTGATAGAACAGCCGGATATCGCTCTTTCGGCTATTGAAATGGTTTCGTCCCAAGAAAAAGAGCAGATTGTAATGCAATTCAACGATACACTAGCAGACTATCCGTATCCACGTGATCAAGTGCTGCATGTGCTGTTCGATGAACAGGCAGCACAATCACCAGATCGGCTGGCCGTCACCTTTGCCGACACACAACTCACCTACCGCGAACTGAAGGAACGCTCCGACCGTCTGGCACGTATACTCGCTTCCCATGGGATACGGAGAGGCTCCGAGCCAGAGATACAGCGAGTAGGGATTATGGCGGAGCGGTCCATTGAAATGATCGTCGGCATGCTGGCGATTTTAAAAGCCGGGGGGGCGTACGTTCCCATTGATCCCGAATATCCTGAGGAGCGTATCCGTTATTTACTGGAGGATTCCAGTGCTAGGCTGTTACTTTCACAGCGACGTGAGCAGGTTCCTTTTGAACCAAGCATTCCGATCATAGATTTGAGTGATGAACAACGATGGAGTAGCGAATCTGAACTTTACGCTCATGTGGATGAATCTGCTGCTATTTCAATGGAGGGATCTTCCTCGGATCTTGCGTATGTGATCTATACCTCTGGTACGACAGGCAAGCCGAAGGGCGTGATGATCGATCACCGCAATGTCGTGCGTTTGGTGAAAAACAAAAGCTATGCCTCGCTTGACGAACATACGCGTATGCTGCAAATGGGTGCAGTTGTGTTCGATGCCTCCACTTTTGAAATCTGGGGAACGCTGCTGAACGGGGGTCAACTGTATGTGGTAAGTCATGACACTATTTTGGACGCCGCCAAGCTCAAACAGGCGATTGACAAGTATCGTATTAACACCATGTTCATGACCACGGCTTTATTCAATCAGCATTCACAGCAAGCTATTGGAGTGTTTTCCTCCCTGAAGGAATTGCTTGTGGGTGGTGATGTGTTGTCCATACCACATGTCAATCGTGTGCTGAAGGAGCACCCGCAGCTTCGTTTGGCCAATATTTATGGGCCGACAGAGAACACCACCTTTTCCACCATCTATGACATTACAGAACCGCAAACCCAAGCTATTCCCATTGGGCGTCCGATTGATCATTCAACCACATATGTGGTCAATCCTTCATTGAAACTGCAGCCAATCGGAGCCTGGGGGGAACTGATCGTCGGTGGTGACGGTGTGGGACGTGGATATCTGAATCGGCCGGAGCTTACGGCTGAAAAGTTTATAGAAAGTCCGTTCCGGCCCGGGGAGCACTGCTATCGTACAGGCGATTTAGTACGTTGGCGTGCAGATGGCGTGTTGGAGTATAAAGGAAGAATGGATGAGCAGGTCAAAATTCGCGGCTACCGCATTGAGCTGGGTGAAATAGAAACCCGTTTGTCCACGATTGCAGGAGTGAAGGAATCGATTGTTATCGTACAGCAGGACGATGATGGGCAAAAACAGCTGTGTGCCTATTTTGTAACAGACAGCGAGTTGAGCGCCAGCGACTTACGTAACGTTTTGTCGCAGGATCTGCCTAGCTATATGGTGCCTTCCTACTTTGTGAAGCTTTCCAGACTGCCTTTGACGTTGAATGGAAAAGTAGACCGCAGAGCCCTACCTGCACCGGAGCAAAACGTCGATACAGGCATGGATTATGTGGCACCCGAGACGGACGTTCAGCAAGCACTGGCTACCGCCTGGGGGGCAATCCTTGGGATTCAGCGAGTAGGCATACAGGATAACTTTTTCCATCTGGGTGGAGACTCCATCAAGGCCATTCAAGTATCGTCCCGATTGTTTCAGGCTGGATACAAGCTGGAAATGAAGGACTTGTTCAAATATCCGACGATTGCGGGACTAAGTAAATTCATTCAGCCTGTTAACCGTATAGCAGAGCAGGGAGAGGTTATAGGTTCTGTTTTGCTTACACCAATTCAGCGTTGGTTTTTTGAACAGTCAACGGCAGAGCCGCACTATTTTAACCAATCTGTCATGCTTTATCGACAAGAAGGCTACGATGAACTGGCACTTCGTCAGGCGCTTAATCAGATTACATCGCACCATGATGCATTGCGTATGGTTTTTCGTTCGTCGGAGAACGGGTATACAGCATGGAATCGTCGTATAGAGGAAGGCGAACCATACCAACTGGAAATCTTTGATTATAGGGACAGCGATGTAAACGAGGGCGATTTGGCGAAGATGGTTGAAACCAATTGCAATGAAATTCAATCCGGTATTTCCCTAAGCGAAGGGCCGCTCATGAGGCTGGGGCTATTCCGTTGCCCGGATGGAGATCATCTGCTGGTCGCGATTCACCATTTGGTGGTGGACGGGGTATCCTGGCGCATTTTATTCGAGGATTTGGCGACTGCTTATGATCAGGCCTCTAAGGGAGAACCGGTAATTCAGTTGCCTCATAAAACGGATTCGTTCCAAACGTGGGCCCAGCAGCTGTACGCTTATGCCAATAGCCCAGCCATGGAACGGGAGCGCTCGTACTGGGAGGAGCTTGCACAAGCCGAACTGGCTCCCTTGCCGCAGGATTACGGGCATCATGAACACAAAAATCCGTTGATTGGTGACGGTGAGTCGGTTACCGCTGTATGGACAAGTGCGGAGACAGAGCAACTGCTCAAGCAGGCCAATCGTGCCTACCACACGGAGGTTAACGATCTGTTGCTGACAGCGGTGGGGATGGCATTGCAAGCGTGGAGCGGATATGAGCGCTTCCTGATACATCTGGAGGGGCATGGACGCGAAGCTATTTTACCTGAGGTAGACATTACCCGAACCATAGGGTGGTTTACAAGCCAATATCCTGTTTTGCTTAATATGCCGGAGGGAATTGCTCTTTCGCAACGGATTAAGCATGTGAAGGAAGGGCTGCGCGGCATCCCGAAAAAGGGGATCGGCTACGGTGTACTGAAATATGTAGCCGACCGCCAGATACAGGCACCAGAGGCATCTCCAGCCCTATTTACGACAGATCCCGAAATCAGCTTTAACTATTTGGGACAATTCGATCAGGATATGAAGGGAAATGATCTGGAGTCATCCCCTTATAGTGGGGGCATGCCTCTGAGCCCGACCATGGCTCGCACGTATACGCTGGATTTTGGCGGGATCATTTCGGGAGGTCAGCTGGGTCTGACGATTAGCTATAGCCGTACCAGCTATCGACCAGAGACGATAGAACGGTTGGCGAAATTACTGGAATCGAGTCTACGTGAAATTCTGACTCATTGCATCCATAAAGAACACCCTGAGCTGACCCCAAGTGATATTTCCTATAAAGGAATGAGTGTGGAGGGCTTGGACAGCCTGTTATCTGAAATGGGTGCTGCGGGTAAGGTCGACAATGTATATGCACTGACTCCGATGCAAAAAGGGATGCTGTTTCACAGCCAGCTGAATAGTCAAGCAGCCGCGAATGACGCGTATTTTGAGCAGGTTTCTTATGATATGCGAGGTCGGATGGACATTAAGGCTTTTGCAGAAAGCCTGAATATTCTGGTTCGGCGACATGAGGCGCTGCGTACACATTTTTATTTTGGTCGGGATACGGAACCGTTGCAGGTAGTGTATCGAAGTCGGGATTGCGGCTTTCAATATGAAGATTTACACAAGCTGGATGTGGATACAAGGGATACCTGGGTGAAAAACTTCGAGTTGGAAGATAAAGCACGGGGCTTTGATCTGCGTCGGGATGTCCTGCTGCGTGTAGCGATTTTACGTACTGGAGAAGACAGCTATCATTTTGTATGGAGCTTCCATCATATCGTCATGGACGGCTGGTGTTTGTCCCTTATAAATAAAGAAGTGTTTGAAAGCTATGCAGCACTTCAGGAGGGCAGAGTGCCAGAGCTGGCACCGGCAGTGCCGTACAGCAGCTTTATTGAATGGCTGGAAGCACAGGATGGCAAGGCGGCAGCCGACTACTGGAGCAGCTATTTATCCGGGTATGAGCAGCAAACAGCACTACCAGCTATAAAATTTGGTCGCAAGAGTGAAGGCTACACGGCCAGCGATTGGACGACGGATTTGGAGCGTGAGCTGACCCTCCGGGTGGAGGAGACGGCTAAGCGGTATCAGGTGACCATGAATACGTTATTACAAACCGCATGGGGGATTGTGCTTCAAAAGTATAACAACCACAGTGATGTCGTATTTGGCAGTGTTGTCTCAGGTCGTCCATCGGATATTATCGGGGTCGAGGATATTATTGGCTTGTTCATTAATACCATTCCCGTGCGCATTCGCTGCGAGGCAGGGGAATCTTTTGAAGAAGTGATGAAAAAAATGCAGGAGCAGGCGCTGGCTTCTCATGCGTATGATACGTATCCACTGTTTGAAATTCAGGCATTGACCGACCAGAAGCAGGATTTAATTAACCATATTATGGTGTTTGAAAATTATCCGGTGGAGGAGCAAGTCGAGGAGCTGGGAAGTGACGGACAAGATGCATTCCCGATCTCCAACGTGGTGGCTGCAGAGCAGACCAACTACGATCTGAACCTTGTCGTTATGCCGGGAGAATGCATAAAGATTCGTTTTATGTATAACGCGTTAAGCTTTGATCAAACAGACATTGAGCGTCTGCATGGACATTTTGTGAATCTGCTGGAGCAAATTTTGCGTAACCCGAGTGTTTGCGTAGAAGAGCTGGAACTGGTTACAGCGGCGGAAAAACAACAGATTACAGGAGAGTTTAATGACACTGCCTCTGCATATCCACGGAATCAGACGATCCAAAAACTGTTTGAGGAGCAGGCTGAGCGCACGCCGGATCATATTGCCGTAGCTTTGGGTCATCAATCATTGACCTATCGGGAGCTCAATGAGACAGCCAACCGATTATCGCATACGCTGCTGCGGGATGCAGGGGTGAAGCCCGATGAACCGGTTGGCATTCTGACGGAGCGCTCGCTGGATATGATTACTGGAACACTCGCTATTTTAAAGGCTGGAGGCGCGTATGTGCCGGTAGACCCTCAATATCCGGAGGACCGTATCCGTTATATGCTGGAGGACTCGGGAGCCAAGCTGCTGCTGGCTCAGCAGGATTTACTGGATCGTTGCTATTTTGACGGACAGATTGTCAATCTGGATGATGAAACGTCCTACAGTACGGATTATTCCAATCTGGGGATGGATGGAGCGGGTCATCATGCTGCTTATGTCATTTATACCTCAGGCTCGACAGGCAAGCCAAAGGGCGTTGTTGTTGAGCATCAAAGTGTTGTGCGCCTGGTCCGCAATACGGATTATGTGCCATTTGATGAATCGACCTGCATGCTGCAGACTTGCGCGTTTGTATTCGATGTATCTACGTTTGAAATTTGGGGTGCGCTGCTGAACGGCGGTCAGCTTGTACTCGTGCATAAGGATGATCTTTTGGACGCGGCCAAGCTTAAAGAGACAATACGGGATCATCGCGTCAACATGATGTGGCTGACCACTCCGTTATTTAATCAGCTTTCGCAGCAGGACAGTCAATTGTTCGGCGAAGTGAAGTATTTGCTGGTTGGTGGTGATGTTTTGTCTGCGCCCCATATTAACCGGGTCCTGCGTGACAATCCGAACATGAACATCATTAACGGCTATGGGCCAACGGAAAATACAACCTTTTCGACGACGTACCACATTACGGAAGAACAGCTGGATTCTGTGCCGATCGGACGTCCTATCGGCAATTCAACGGCGTATGTTGTGGATTCGTCATTTAACCTGCAGCCGGTCGGAGCCTGGGGTGAACTGGTTGTCGGCGGAGACGGAGTTGCACGCGGTTATCTGAACCGTCCTGAGCTAACGGCTGAGAGATTTCTTGCTAACCCGTGGGTGGATGGAGATCGCCTGTACTGTACGGGAGACCTTGTTCGCTGGCGTGAAGATGGCATGCTGGAATACGCTGGACGGATGGATCAACAGGTTAAAATTCGCGGTTACCGGATTGAGCTGGGCGAGGTGGAGGCGCGGCTGGCAAGTGTACCATCCGTGCGGGATAGCGTTGTTATCGCTTTACGGGATGGAACAGGCCAGCAGCAATTATGTGCTTACTTCACTGCCGATGAACAGCTGACCATCCGTGAGATTCGAGCTATGATGTCGGCCAGTCTGCCGAGCTATATGATTCCATCCGCATTTGTACAGCTGGATCGGTTTCCGCTGACGACCAACGGCAAAATCGACCGCAAAGCTTTACCTGTGCCGGACAAAGCGCTGCACACGGGCATAGAATATGTCGCACCGCGAACTGATGTGGAGCAGTTGCTGGCAGCTATTTGGCAGGAAGTGCTCGAAATCCAGCAAGTGGGCATCCACGATGACTTTTTCACGTTGGGGGGGCATTCCTTGAAATTGCTGGAGCTTGTACGCAAAATTCATCTTGCCACAGACATTGAGCTTCCAATCCGCAGTGTTCTGGAGTTCCCGACCATAGAAGAGCAGGCGCTCGCATTATTAAAATCGGATTTGCAATCCAAGGCAGATAGTCCAATCATTCGGTTGAATGAACACGGTCCTGTCTCCATCTTCTGCTTTCCGCCTATGCTTGGATACGGTCTGTCGTTCGCGGAGCTTGCGAAACAACTGGATCAGGACGCAGTCGTGTATGGATTGGAGTTCGTAAATGATGCCGCGGATGAGCAGGAAATGCTGGCACGGTATGTTGATTTGATCGTCAGCACGCAAGCGCAAGGTCCGTATGTGCTGCTTGGTTATTCCATAGGCGGTAATCTGGCGCATAAGGTTGCCGACACACTCGAGCGTCAAGGTCATGCTGTATCCGACATTTTGATGCTCGATTCGGTCAAAAGGAAGGAAGCCCTGCCCTTCACAGTCGAAGAAACAGAGCACGAAATTCATGCCATGCTGGAACAGGTTCCCGAATCCTACCGTGAGCTGTTGAATGAAACGTACCAGCGTAAAATGATCGCTTACGCAGTGTATGGCAACCAGCTTGTGAATACAGAGAGGGTTCAGGCCAATATTCACGGCTTTGTTGCTGTCGGATCGGAAACAGTTAGGGGAATCGGAGACAATCGACTTTTATGGAAAGACGCTACACAAGGAAGCTATGAAGAGCATAGCTTGATTGGCAGCCATTATGAACTGCTCGAACCCGGATTTATCGAGGAAAATGTAAAAAGTATCCGTGTCGCAATACAAAACATAGCCCGGAACATGGACAAAGACATCACACAAGGTTTGGCACATCATAATTCTTGAAAATCTACGGTTGATGATTTAACTGGATTTCACTAATTTTTAGTCTGTAACCCATGAATCCTGATCGAACATGTAAGAGGCCTACTGCTTACGCGATTCGATCAGGATTCGCTCTATCATCCGCACCCTCCTCCCTATGGGAAGTGCGATGATTCCATAGCGCCATGCTGGTGGCTCCGAATCCGAGTAAAAACATCTGCTCCGCTATGCAATCACCGCACCGTTCAATCGAGAAGCCAACTTCATACGTAAGGATGGTACTTCACATGGATAATAAAGGGATTTGTTGTCTATCCGCATTCATAGTATCGTTATTTCTCTGGAATCTGCTCATTGCTCCGGCAGGGGCAGCAGGCAGCATAACGCCGAATTCATTGGAAAAAGCAGTGGATCACATCATGAACACAAAATTGGAAAAATTGCATATTCCGGGGGCTGCCGTCGTCGTGACCCAGGAAGACCAAATACTTTTTAGTAAAGGGTATGGATATGCAGATCTGGAGCGAAAAATAGCTTTCGACCCGGCGAAGACCATTGTTCGTGTCGGCTCTCTAACCAAATCTTTTAGTGCAAGCGCCGCTATGCAGATGGTCGAGCGAAACAAGCTCGATTTGAATGAAGACGTGAACAGCTATCTCTACAGCTATAAAGCTTCGCAATACCAAAATAAGCCTTTTAATCTGCATCAGCTTTTGACACATACCTCGGGATTGGACGAAGCGCTGTACGGCATTAACAGCTCGACCAAGGCAGGCACTTTGCCTACAGAGCAGTATCTCAATACTTATTTTCAAAATCAGCCGCCCATTCGCGAGCCCGGAGTTCAGTTTGATTACAGTAATGTCGCCTACGGTCTGATCGGTAATATCATGGAGCAAGTAAGCGGTCAGGGACTGAATGAATACCTCCGTACACATCTGTTCCAGCCGATGAATATGCCGAGCGCGACACTGGATTTGCCGCTAAATAATCCGGCACTGGCTCAATCGTATCGGTGGAAACATGGAGCGTATTTGAAACAGCCTTTTTCGTATATTAATCTGCCGGGAGCAGGAGCGTTGAGCATCACACCCAACGAATTTTCACATTATCTAATCACTCATTTAAACGAAGGCATGTATGAGGGAAAAGCGGTACTCCAGCCCCAAACGGTAAAAGCCATGCATACACAGCAATTTGCAGCAGATCCACGTCTGGATGGTGTGGGCTACGGATTTTTCCGCGGTCTACTGGAGACGGGCGTACCCATGCTATGGGCTACCGGGGAAATTGATGCTTTTATTTCCGAAATGGTACTAATTCCGTCTCAAAAGATGGGTATTTTTGTGATCATCAATACGGCTGAAACGGACACTCTGCTTCATGGAGAAGTTATACATGCGATAGCTCAAATGCTGCCCGCAGAGCCGCAGGCAGGTCCTCAATCCTTGGCGCATTCTGCCACGCAAGTGAAGCTTTCGCCAGAGATCGAGGGCGTATATCAGGTGAATGTGAACCCCGTTCATGGGTGGGGGAAATGGATTCGGATGCTGGGAAGCATTAAATACACCGTTCAGATTCAAGATGATCATACGTTAATGGTTAACGGTGTGTACCCGAATGAAAATGAAGCAACGAACAAAGTTTTTCAAGCAGCAGGCGATGGGATGTTTGTGGAAAAGGGGGGCCAGCTTAAAATTTTGCTGTATCCGCAAAACGGTACATGGATGATGGTCGCCCCGGAAAGCAAGACCATGAAGCAGACGGCACTTTGGCACCGTACCTGGACGCTGCTTGTCAACTACGCTGCTGCCTCCTTGTTTTTCATCACAACCCTGCTGATTTGGGGCGTAAGGTATGCAATAAGATCTATGCGCAAAGATAAAACCCACATTTCTTCAAGCCTTGCATTCATCGCGCTACTGAATACGATTTTTCTCGGCGTGCAGTTTATCTATGGGAATAATCAGATTGTATATGGCTATCCAGCCTGGTATATCTGGGGGATATGCACACTCCCACTGATTTCAGCGCTCATTGCTAAATGGGTATTGATCGTGAATGGTGCAAAGCTGATTACGGGGGAAAGGAGAGGTAGAGCCACAGGCAAAATCCTGTTTGCAGTACTCACATTGCTGCATACTATATATCTTTTTTATTGGAATTTTCTCCCTGTTCATTATTCATAAACATTTAAAGTTTTTTGCATGAATCCAAGAGCTATTTTCCATATAGAGATGGAAAATAATTTACAAAACATTGCATGTCCGAACATAAATGAATGCTAAAATTTATACTTGGTTCCCCATCAACCGGGGACGCAAACTAACAAACAGGAGGAATAAGAATTGGGAATCGTTCGTCTTTTTACATCCCGCAGCTTCAAATACGCAACTGCAATGGTGTTCGCTTTGTCGTTGTACGCTGGTGCTGTGAGCAGCATACAACCGGCATCGGCAGAAGGTCCGGCTGATCCGGCCCCTTTTATCGCCGCCAAGGTGGTTAATGAAAACGCTGGCAAAAAAGTGTTGTTCGATAATACACACGGACAGACAGCCGGTGCGGCAGATTGGGTGATTGATGGCGGATTTTCAGACTTTGGCCAAGCCCTTGCAAGCAACGGCTATGATGTGCATGAGCTTCGCAAATCTATGCCGATTACTTACAATGATCTGAAGGATTATGATGTATTTGTGACAGCAGAGCCGAATATTCCTTTCAAACAAAGCGAACAGGTTGCGATGGAGCAGTATGTCAAAGCAGGCAACAGTATTTTCTTCATTGGAGATCACTATAATGCGGACCGCAACAAGAACCGTTGGGACGGATCGGAGAGTATTAACGGCTACCGTCGCGGAGCATGGGAAGATCCAGCCAAGGGAATGAGCGCGGAAGAAAGAAGCTCGGCAGCGATGCAGGGTGTAGTCAGCTCGGATTGGCTGGGTAGCCAGTTTGGTGTACGTTTTCGCTACAATGCATTAGGCGATATTACCGCTAATCAAGTTGTCGAGCCAGCGCAGGCGTTCGGCATTACAACTGGGGTGAGCAATGTCGCCATGCATGCAGGCTCAACACTGGCGATTATCGACCCGGCGAAAGCCAAGGGGATCGTATATCTCCCTAAAACCAATCAGGCTTGGGGCAACGCGGTAGATCAGGGCGTCTATAACGGAGGCGGCATACCAGAAGGACCCTATGCAGCCGTATCCAAAGTAGGACTCGGTAAAGCTGCCTTTCTGGGGGACTCATCTCCTGTTGAAGATGCGACGCCAAAATATCTGCGCGAAGAGACAGGAACCAAGAAGACGACGTATGACGGCTTTAAGGAGCAGGATGATGCCGTGTTGCTGGTTAATATCGTCGATTGGTTATCCAAGAAGGAGAACTACACCAGCCTGACGGATGTGAAAAGCTTGCAGCTTGATCAGCCGACAGCAATGCTGCCTTTTGAGGAGCCGCAGGCTTCGACGGAGCCACAAGCCGAGCCTTGGTCTGCTCCTGCAGCAGGTTACAAATGGTGGGATCAGCAAACTTTTAAAGCCGGAGCCTATGGCGGACCTACTGCCAGTGCGCAGCCTGCGTACAGCATCGTTCGTCAGGATCAGCTACCGAATGCAGAGCCTTTTCAAATTCGAATTACTGCGGACCAACTGGCTCCGAATACCACGATTAGTGGATTCAGCACAGGCATTTATGTAGCGGGCGGCAATCAGGTTGCCCAGATTCAAAACCAGGATGGCACCTGGCCGACCTCGTACGGCTATAGCGGAGCATTCAGTCTGGAGTCCGACAGCAAGGGACATGCCTACAAAGACCTCACCGTAAGGATTAAGCCGGGAACCAGCGGTTCGGCCAGTCTTAGGTTGAGACAAAACGGCAGTAACCTGTTGACCCAATCGGTCGTGCTGGCAGATGTTCCGGCCCAGCCGTTGCCAGAGGAAGGGAATACTGTTCCGGCTCGTATCCGTGTTGCAGAAGCACGGAGCCTCCCGGCTGGCAAAGTGGTTACACTGGCAGGTACGGTGACGACCGAGCCGGGTGCATTTGGCGGTCAAGCCTTTTATATGCAGGATGAAAGCGGCGGTATTTATGTATATCAAAACCAAAGCGGTTTTCACCAAGGCGATCAGGTGAAGATTACGGCAACCTTGGCGCTGTATAACAGCGAGCTGGAGCTGACCGATCCGGTGGCTATTGAAAAAACAGGAGAAGGACAGCTTCCGGAAGCTCTACAGATCACCGAACTAAGCGATGCTAACCACGGGCAGTTGGTCGAGCTTCCACAGGCCATCATTCGTAATGTAGCAGACGCGACTCCCATCGGTTCGTTTGAATTTGATGCGGTGTCCGGCGAAGTAAGCCACCATGTGCGTGTGGATGCACGTACAGGCGTAACACGGACCTCTTTTCCATATCAAGAAGGACAGCAAGTGAAGATTAAGGGAATTTCAGCGATTTTCAAAGGGAATTACCAGTTAAAGCCGCGTGGTCTTGGTGATTTTACAGCTCAGACAGGCGCGACATTGCAAGAAGTGAAGCTTTCACTGGATCAAACAACTCTCAATGTTGGAGATACAGCAGTAGCACATCTCAGTGGTACGCTCACGGATGGCAGCCAAGCCGATTTAAGTCATGCTTCCGTTCAGTATGCCAGCAGTCAGGAGTCTGTTACCCTCGATACGTATGGACAAATTAAGGCAGAAAAAGAGGGGAGCGCCGAAATTACGGCCAGCGTAACCCTTGAAGGTAAAACCATCGTATCCAATCCAGTAACCGTTACAGTCCAGAAAGCTATTACAGGCGAAGTGCCGGGCAAACCTGTACTGTCCCATGATAACGGGCAGAATACCGGATTGAAGGACGGCAATTATAATATCACCATGAATCTATGGTGGGGTACGAACGGTGATGAACTCAAGCTGTATGAAAACGGCGAGCTGATCGGGACTCAACCGTTGAAATCCGCCTCCCCTGGGGCACAGAACGCTGTCATCCCGGTAACGGGCAAGGCAAATGGCACTTATACGTACACCGCCGAGCTGATCAATGCTTCCGGTAAAACGGTGAGTGACCCGTTAATCGTCGAAGTGATCGATGCTTTGCCCGGCATTCCAGTGCTGTCTCACAACAACTGGGATGGTGACGGCAATTACACCGTTGCTATGAACATGTGGTGGGGAACGAATGCGACCCAATACCATTTATATGAAAATGGCGAGCTGATCGACACGCAAGAGCTGCCAAACCAAACGCCGCAGGTTCAAAGCGCAGTCACCGATATCCAAGGCCGCAAATCGGGCACTTATGAGTATCGGGCCGAGCTCGTCAATGCCTCAGGAGAAACTTTTGGCAAAACGATAATCGTCGAAGTGAAGGACCGTTAAATCGTAAGAGCATCTATGGACTTTACAGAGTCAATAGATGCTCCTTTTTTTTATTCAGGCTGTTGCTCCTATGTCTGACCATCGTTTCTCCTATTGTATATCGGTATTATTACAAAAAAGCCCCCGGAGACGGGGACCTGCCCATTTAAGATTGAGTTGGTTGAGCCGAGAGATTGTCTATATCGGTGGAGCCAAAGAAGAATAAAACAATCAGAATTGTAATGATAACAAACTCTGCAAAATGCTCTCCATCAAACTCACTTGGCGCAAGCTCACTCACCACAAATAACCCCTTTCGTAATCGGCATATTACTTTTGCATTTTCTTTTGAAAGGCTTGTATTACTTGATCCAGCGTCATATTCCCGTTATCATTTAAAAATTTCACCATGTTATCGACGTTGGAAGGGTCTGCTGCTAATGTTTTGTATTTTCCCGTTAATCCCACAAGCAGCGTTGCTTGTCTGTATAAAGTAACGGAATCGACATGCAGCTTTCCTGTTAATAACAGGGCTGCTACGATGACCTCCACATTTTTTCCTTGCAGGGCGGAGAAGATAGACGAGTTACTATTTAACCCATTTTTCTTTTGTCCGTTGGGGTTAGGGGATGATTTGGATTTTTGATTGCGATTTTGGTTTCCATTCTTTCCTAAGGAAGTCATTGAATCTTCCTCCCGCCATATGTTGTCCTTGCCATTGCGGGACAAGGACAACGGAACTGCATGTGCTCATTCAAAATGCCGTTATTTTCATATGATATGCGAACCAGAAAGCGTTGGTTACTGTAAGAATAACCCTGTCTGAGTGAACCCGACTCCTATTACCCTGTAATTTCTTTTCGCATGTTGGCTTAATATAGAGTAAACTACAATAAAGAAAGCCAAATGCGTTGGTAATCGAATGATGAAAAATGCTGAAATAGGAGTTGTAGATAAAATATGTCGAATGAAGAAGTTTTGTTGACTAAAGAGGGATTGGCCAAGCTGGAGGATGAGCTTAAAGAACTAAAGACCGTAAAACGCAAGGAACTCGCCGAACGGCTTAAACTAGCTATCAGCTACGGCGATTTGAAAGAAAATAGTGAGTATCACTCAGCCAAGGACGACCAAGCGTTTATGGAAACCCGTATTCTCATATTGGAGAAGATGCTGACCAAAGCTCGGGTCGTGGATGAGAGCAGTTTGGATCTTAGATCCGTTAGTATCGGATCGACAGTCATTCTGAATGACATCGAATTTTCTGAGAAGATGGAGTACAAAATTGTAAGCCCTGCTGAGGCGGACGTGCTGGATAATAAAATTTCCTACGAAAGCCCTCTGGGAAAGGAACTTTTGGGTAAAGAAGTAGGCAGTATCATTCATGTGAATGCACCCATGGCTGTCATCAAATACGAACTGCTCGAAATTAAGCTGACGTAATCCGTTCCCGATTCCCTTTTATGAGGGGGCCGGGATTTTTACTTTTTTATGAGCACATTTTTAAGCCTATAGCCGTCCCACCGGAGCGCAGGGTGCGCTCCACATGTGAGACAGGGGTTACATAGTATCCGCTATAACACTGCAAGCTAGTCCGTCATTAGAAAACCAGCGTTCTCCAATGCGGCACAGGCTTCATTCATTTTAGCTTCATCAGGGGCATGCAAGGTATGAAGGTGAATACCTCCGGTCAGCTGGGACAGATAAGTCGCTTGGGTGGAGCTGATTTTGCGGATAAAATCGTCCACTTCCTTGCGGGTTCCGACCCGAATCGGAGCAGTCAGATCACCGTATACGGGATGCTCCACAATAACATCCTGTACACTTACGCCATAGTCGACGATCAGCTTTAGTTCCTCTTCTGTCTGTTCAGGTCGGTGCTTGCATACGATAATGCGTGAGGCCGGGGGAGCGGTCTGACCTGCAGGCTCCATATAAATATATCCTTGGCTCGTTGCAAGAATAGGCTCTTGGCTAGCTTTTAACAGGGAAATATCCTGTACGATTACTTGTCTGGAGACGGAAGCCCTGCGTGCCAGCTCGCTCCCGGTCAGCGGGGACTCGTTCTTAAGCCACAGCAGTAGCTGTTCGCGGCGTTCCGTGCCCATCCGTTTTAAAGGTTCAGTCAACGGGATAAGCTCCTTTCTTGTCTGCTTGTCAGGTCTGTTAAAATATCCACCAACACATCCAGATCCCCGGCGGTTGTCGTTTTTCCGAAGGAAATACGGATGAATTGCAATGCTTCACGACCGGATGCTCCAAGCGCTTGCAAGGCAGGAGAAGGCTCGTGATGTCCGGCAGAACAGGCGCTTCCGGTGGATATACAGACACCGCTACGGTTACATTCCAGCATAACATATTGTCCCTCATAACCGTGAAAAAAACATCCCAGTATATGACTGAGTCTCTCAATCATATTGTTTTCCTGTGCGGCCAAACGCAATGGAATTGATCTTTGCTGAATTTTGTTGAAAAAATACTGTCTCAGTGCGGCATATCGTTCCTGATGCAGCTCCATTTGTTGGGTCATCATTTCCGCTGCCGCAACAAACGCCGCAATGCCAGGAACGTTGACCGTTCCGGGGCGAAACCCGTTTTCATGCAGTGTATCAGGATACACAGGGCGCCACGGCGTTCCCGGCCTGAGATATACCGCCCCCACACCCTTGGGACCATACACTTTATGGCTTGATATAGAGATAGCGTCCACCCCCAAGGCGGCAACATCAATAGGAATGTTTCCAAAGGTCTGTACTGCATCACTGTGCAGGAAAATACCACGATCTCGCAGCAGGGGAGACAAGGCGGCAAGATCCTGAATAAGCCCGGTTTCCGAGTTGGCGTGCTGTACGGATACAAGCCCGGTGTCTTCTCTTAGATAAGGTAAGAGAATATCACGGGTGATTCGTCCTGCCTTGTCCGGCTGTACAATGGTCAGCTCATAGCCCTGCCGCTCCAGCAAAGCAGCCAGATTGTACATCGAATGATGCTCCAGAGCGCTTATAATCCAGTGCTTTTTATGCTGTGGCAGTCCGTTCAGGATGGACTGTACAGCCAGCATGTTAGACTCCGTTCCCCCTGTTGTAAAATAAACCCCTTCCTTTTGACCTCCAATCATGTCTGCGATCCGTTGTCTGCTATAATCCAGTGCATAAGCCGCGTGACCGCCCGCATCATGGAGGCTGCTCGCATTTCCGAACATTTCCTTATTTAATGTGTTATACATATTCAAAGCTTCGTCACACATCGGTGTCGAAGCGGCATAGTCCAGATAAATCATGGCGGATCTCCCCCTGTTAAAAATAATTCCATCCAAAAAGCCTTGAGATTATTGTAGGCATGTGTAAATATAAGTGTCAAGACACTTGTAAATATAAATGTACACATAGCGCTTGTCTGTTCGGGGGAAGACGGGCAGACAAGCCGCAGAGATAATGGAGGGATTCAAATGTCTATACTTGACGTTTTACAAGGAAATCGTGGACTCATGCCAGAGTACTATAAGACACTGACGGTTGCTGATATGGAGCAGCGTGTCGCCCAATTGAAGCAAAAATGGGGACAAAAGCTGCTTATTCCAGGCCATCACTATCAGAAGGATGAGGTTATTCGGTTTGCAGATATAACAGGGGATTCCCTTCAGCTTGCTCAAATGGCGGCACAAAATCAGGAAGCAGAATTTATTGTGTTTTGTGGAGTACATTTTATGGCAGAAACAGCGGATATGCTGACTACGGATCGGCAAACGGTCGTGCTGCCGGATATGCGCGCAGGCTGCTCGATGGCAGATATGGCGAATATGGAGCAGACAGAGCGTGCCTGGAAGCATTTGCAGAAGATGGTAGGCGACACGATTATCCCACTGACCTATGTGAATTCCACGGCAGAAATTAAAGCTTTTGTGGGGAGACATGGCGGGGCTACGGTGACCTCTTCGAATGCCAAGCAAGTGCTGGATTGGGCGCTGAAGCAGAAGGAGCGCATTTTGTTTTTGCCGGATCAGCACTTGGGCCGCAACACAGCTTCCGATCTTGGAGTTCCGCTGAATGAAATGGCGGTGTGGAATCCAATGACCGATCAACTGGAGACGGACCGTGACCCGGCAGCCGTAAAAATTATTTTATGGAAAGGGCATTGCTCTGTTCATGAAAAATTTACAGTCGAAAATATCCATCGTATCCGTGAGCGTGACGAAAACATCCGGGTCATCGTTCACCCTGAATGTTCACATGAGGTTGTTCAGCTTGCAGATTGCGCAGGTTCCACGAAATTCATCATCGACACGATCCATGCGGCAGAGCCGGGGACAAAATGGGCCGTTGGCACGGAAATGAATCTCGTGCAGCGTATCCGGCAGCAGTACCCCGAACAGCAGATTGAATCGCTCAATCCCGATATGTGTCCCTGCCTGACGATGAACCGGATTGATCTTCCACATCTGCTGTGGGCGATGGAGCAGATTGACCGTGGAGAGCCTGTGGGTGTGATTCGTGTGAGCAATCAGGTTAGACAGGATGCTGTGCTGGCCCTGAACCGTATGCTTGCTATTCGTTAAGGTTTTTCCAGCCTGTATCTCTATTTAAAGATTAGTCGCTTGCCTCGTTTCATGCTATAATCGTAGCGACGAACCGAAGGAGGTGAATCCCTTGTTTGAGCTACAAGACCTGCTCCCTTATTTATTTACGATCGGCTTGCTGTGTACGGTAACCTACGCATATCTCGCTCATTTGTATGGCAATGTGCCTGAATGCTGGATAGAAGGCGGGGCCGTGCGGTCGCTTGCTTCTCCTCTGATGCCGTTGACTGCCCGTGGGCAGGACATGCCTGTCCGGCTGGCGCGTCATATCCGACGAAAGGAAGCGCCGGATGAAGACGCGTCAGATTGTTCCCTCTCGTTGAACGCTGGCACAGCCAATCAACGAGGAGGAACATATGAAACAATTCGAGGGATTCACCTTTTGGGGTAAAAAAGAACGGATATTCGGAATCATATTAGCGCTGGCGGTAGTTATGCTGCTTTCCGGCTGCGGTGCGAATGCTGCGGAAATTAATGCACAGACACCCGGATTTTTTAATCATTACGTGGTGTTCCCGCTATCCTGGCTCATACAGCAACTAGCGCAATGGTTTGGCGGAAGCTTTGGACTGGCGATCATGTCATTGACGTTAATCGTCCGTCTGGCGTTACTACCTCTTATGATGCGACAAACGCGCGCCCAACAGGGGATGAAGCGCAAAATGAGCGCTATGCAGCCTGATTTGGACCGCATTAAGAAAAAATACGAAAATAAGAAGGATACTGCCAGCCAGCAGAGTATGCAGCAGGAAATGATGTCGTTATACAAAGAGCATCAATTTAATCCGCTCAATATTGGCTGTCTGCCTATTCTTATTCAGCTTCCGATATTGAGTGGTATGTACACAGCCATCCGGCTTACCCCGGAGCTGGCGTCTCATTCATTCCTGTGGTTCCGACTGGGGCAGCCGGACTGGATTTTGGCGATCATCGTCGCAGTCGTTTATTTGGCACAGGCTAAGCTATCCCAGCTTCAAATGACGACTGACCAGCGCAAGCAGTTTGCGATCATGGGATATCTTTCGCCCATTATGATGGCTGTTTTTTCTTTTAATGCGCCTGCTGCCATGCCGTTATACTGGACGGTAAGTGGCACCTTTTTGCTGCTCCAGTCACTATGGTTCCGTAGACGCTATCCAACGGAGGAAGCAGAGGATAAGGTTAAGCTTGGAGAAGCTACGGCAACCTAAAAAGAAGATGATGTTAGTTTAATACGGGAATTGTGTTTATAGTTTGTAGTATGTAATAACAGGATGCCCTTCGAGCTGTTATAAGGCTTGAGAGGCACCCTTTTTTTCTGAAAACTTCAACCTATGGGTAAAGTAAAGACACGAATGAATATTACGGAGGACCAACAAGATATGAAACAAACATCAACAAAGCTACCCATTTCCTTAGCCCTGCTTACATGTGTAGTATGTGCGCTTGGTTTCGGTTTAATCGCATTATGGGTTAGCGACCATCAAGTGCGGCATTTTGACCAGAAAATCATTACGGATATTCAGCAGTTGGAGTCGCCTGCCATGACCCGTCTAATGAAATTTTTCACTATGATCGGCAGCGGAATTCCGGTTGTGATTATTATTTTAATCGCTATGTTTGTGCTGCACAGAGTATTGGGACATCGCAGAGAACTGCTGTTTTTGGCGATTGCTGTGCTGGGATCGACGCTGCTGAATGCGGTTTTGAAATGGTTATTTCAGCGTGCGAGACCCGAAATTAACCGTATTATTGAAGCGAATGGGTACAGCTTTCCGAGCGGACATTCCATGACCGCTTTTAGTATGTATGCGGCATTGACGTTTTTAGTGTGGAAGCATGTTCCTTCGAGGTTGGGCCGTATCCTTCTTATTGTGCTCAGTAGCCTGCTGATTATAGCGATCGGGACAAGCCGCATTTATTTGGGCGTGCATTATCCGAGCGACGTTGTAGGTGGCTATTTTATGAGTGGCTGCTGGATGGCGGCCTGTATTTGGTTTTATCAGCGTATATTAGCCAGTTCATTGATCCAGTGAAACAAAATATAGTCTACAGTAATTAACATGAATAAATTACTCCATAACATCAAAAAATGATTTACAAAATTACATTATAGAGCGTCCCGACAATAAAAGCTTAAAATCAAATAAAAAATGCCTGTCTTCTCCATTACTCCATTTGTTTTTCTATAGAAATTAGGTGGTTTTGCGGTGGAAAAAACGGTACTGGTCATTGATGATGAAGAGAAAATATCCAGATTACTCCAATTGGAGTTATCCCACGAAGGATATGCAGTTGAAATTGCTCAAACGGGCAAAGAAGGATTAGAAAAGGCTTTGGCACACACATGGAATATCATTATTTTGGATGTGATGCTGCCGGAAATTAACGGGGTCGAGGTGCTCAAGCAGATTCGAAAAGTGGACAAGCATACGCCCGTAATTATGGTCACTGCACGTAACGCGACGACGGATAAGGTTTCCGGTCTGGATGAAGGTGCAAATGATTACATTACGAAGCCTTTTGAAATTGAGGAGTTATTAGCACGGATGCGCGCCAGTATGAGACATCAATTGGAGTCCAAAGCAACCTCTTCACAAGAAGAGAACAAGCCGCCGTATCTTCAGGTCGATAGCTTGATGCTGGAACCCAAGACACATTCTGTGATGCGGGAAGGAAAGCGAATCGAACTGACGCCCAAAGAATTTGATCTGCTTCACTACCTCATGGAGCACAAAAATCAAGTATTGCAGCGAGATCAAATGATTCAGGACGTATGGGGGTTTGATTTTGTCGGCGATACGAATGTAGTCGATGTGTATATCCGATATGTTCGTAAAAAAATCGACCATGGCTACAAAAAAAAGCTGATTAAAACCGTGCGTGGCGTAGGGTATTGCATCAGGGAGGAAGACCATTGAAGCTGCGGACCCAAATTACTCTGCTCAGCTCGGTTCTGGTGATGACCATTCTCCTGTTTGTGGACGTCACCGTTCATCTGTTATTTGTCAAAATCGCCACCCGCAATGAAAGAGAAGTGCTGCAAAATAAGTGGACTGAAATCATTGACGAAACCGGTTCTGCTATGATTCTAAAAAATGCATGGGGACCCGAGTTGAAGGATGAGCTTTCAGGAGACACAATCCTGAGGGTTTTTGACCAGCAATCCCGTCTTCTGTATGAAGTACGTCGTCAGTCCCGCTTTAAGCTGGGCGATATACGTTTTAACCCTTCTCAAAGCTCATATCTGACAGATGTACAGGGGCATAAAATTTTAGTCATTCATCTCCCAGTGCTTTCACCGGAAGGCAATCAGGAGGGAACGCTGGAGATCGTAGAACAATGGGATGCGCTTGAAAATAATCTCAATATTTTAGATGCGATTTTGGTCACCTCAACTACAGGCGCTATGCTGCTTAGTCTGGTAGGCAGCACGATATTAGCGAATGCGATATTGCTACCGATTTCGAGCAGTATACAGACAATGCAGGAAATTGAAAGAAGCCTTAAATTCAAAAAAATTCCGGCTCGCACTCATAATCAAGATGAATTGTCTCAAATGACCGCGACCTTTAATCGAATGATGGACAGATTGGAAGAGAGCTTTCAAAGCCAGCAACAATTCGTCTCAGATGCTTCGCATGAGCTGAATACGACATTAATGATCATTGAGGGCTATGCTAACATGCTGCGGCGGTGGGGCACGCGTGATGAGGACATCTATAAGGAATCCATTGAATCCATCTATGAAGAAACTCAGCGCATGCGAACGATGACACAGCAATTACTGACTTTGGCTTCCTCACAGCAAAAAGAGCCCGAGCCGTATGAACGGATAGAGCTGATCGGTTGCTGTCAACAGGTAATAGCGCATTTCAAGCCTGTACATGATCGTCAAATCACTATTTTTACAGATAAAAAAGAAATCTGGATTGATGCCAACCTTGCAAAAATCAACCAGCTACTAGTTATCTTGCTTGATAATGCTTTAAAGTATAGCTCGGCTCCCATCGAAATATTGCTGTCTACTGATGAAAAGGATGTGTACATCCGGGTCAAGGATTATGGAATCGGGATACCAGCGGGCGAGGTCAAGCGAGTTTTTGAACGATTTTATCGGGTAGACAGCTCTCGACATCGTAAAACCGGAGGAACCGGGCTTGGGCTGCCAATTGCCAAGGCTATTACAGACACCCATCAGGGGACAAAAGGTATGGAAAGCGTAGAAGGAGAAGGTACGGAGGTGACCGTCACACTGCCTCGAATATAGGGCTGTCCATTCAGTAGACATATCTACTCGCGGAACAGCCCTTATTTGTTGATATTTTGTAAGGGATTACATATGGATCGAGATACATCTACATTTGTCCTAGAGGACACGACGTGCTGTAGTGTAATGGGAATTCCACCAGCCTGATTTAAGATCCGTAATCGTTACGCCGCCTTTACCGAATGTGTGTAAAATTTTGCCGTCCCCCATATAAATCGCTACATGGTGAATGGGCGCATAGAAAAAGACCAGATCTCCTTTTTGTAGCTGACTACGTGGTACAAAAGTGCCGACGGTCGATTGCTCTCTGGAAGAGCGCGGCAGATTGATACCGTTTTGTCCAAAAACATATTGAGTAAATGAAGAGCAATCAAAAGAGCTTGTGTTTCCTGCAGGTGCTCCATGCTGATAGCGTACACCCATAAACTGGGAACCTGTGGAAATAATCTGATCAGCTTTATTTACCGAAGCAGCATGAGTGGTGGTTGGTCCAACAACGAAACTCCCTGCGCCAAATGCCAAAGTCATCGTAAAGCAAACGCCCATCCAAAGTTTTTTTGAAGTATGTGTCATTATAATATTCCTCCATTAATTCGTATTTTGTATCTTGTTGTGATGTCTTGAGATGACAATAACACAAATAAAATATCCTGAATTTACCACTCAAGGTTACAGTCCTGTAACCTCAATGCTTTTCCCCCTATTATTAGAAAACGATGAGAATTTTCACCTTCATTTTGGATTGACAAAATATGAAGTTCCCCCTTATCACTGAGTACCTATGACAACAAAATGACCTGGAGATGATTCGCACAAGCAATCACGAAAAATATACATACCTATATACTACAGTTTATAACTTGTACGGGAGTAAGCTAAGGTTCCCGTTCATACCATGAAGATCACACCGTATTACTGTTCAGGAAGGGGAATTCGTATGGCTTCAAAGCAGATCAAAACGTCCAAAGGCCAACGTCTAACCATTGTTCAGGTCATCTCCAACTATCCCAATGCACAGCCGGTACCCTCCATCAAGGGCGGAACGGAAAAGGTCGTGTATGAACTAACGGAGGAACTGGTAAGACGAGGTCATCATGTATTTTTGTTTGCCGCCCGTGGCAGCAAGAGCAGCGCACGACTGATTACCTATCCCAAGGGATTAAAGCACGATCAGATCCCCAAGTACGTCCTTCAGCAGATGCCTCCCGGCACACAAATCATTCATGATCATACCTTCCGCTCTGCTCTGGGACGCAGGAAGCTGCCTTGTCCATCAGTATGTACAGTTCATCTTCCTGTGAAGAAACATGGTAAAAACCCGGTATTTGTCAGTAAACGGGCACGCCAGCTTATGGGCGGGGGCAAAGGATTTTATGTCTATAATGGTATCAACACACATGAATACGAGTTCAGCAGCGAGAAGCGTGGCTATTTGCTGTTCATGGGCAGGATTATACGTAATAAAGGCGTTTTGCAAGCCATTCAGGTTGCAGAACAAACAGGAAAAAGATTGCTTATAGCTGGTCCGATCAAAGCACCCTTATTTTTTCGCACAGAGATTCAAAAGCGAATTCAGCTTAATCCCAAAATTCGCTATGTTGGGGCGGTGGGAGGTAATCAGAAGCAGAAATTGCTTAAGCATGCGGAGTGTCTGTTGTTCCCGACATTGTGGGAAGAGCCCTTCGGACTTGTGATGGTAGAGGCGATGGCTTGTGGAACACCCGTACTGGCATTAAAAAATGGTTCCGTTCCCGAGGTGCTTTCAGGCTTTCCAGAGCTGATTTGCAATTCTGTCGGTCAAATGGCACGAAAGGTACAGCAAAAAAATTACCCGACACCAGCCAAGCTTCGCCTGTATGTCACGCACAGATTTACTAACAAACAGATGACCGACAAATACGTGAAGCTATATCGTGAAATGATCCGACGGCAAGGAGATGAGAAGAGGGCATCAAAAGCCTGAGCCTAAACGGAGGTGAAGGGAATGAAGGTAACAAAGCATATGCTTGGAAAGGGTTATTCTTGGGCGACTCCTTATTATATAGCCACTGGGGAACAGCGCGGTCCGCATGTGATGGTGGTCGCGGGCATCCACGGCAAGGAAATCGCAAGCATCCGCGCGGCTGAGAAGCTGGTGGAGCAGTTGAAGCAGCAGAAGCTGCAAATTAGTCAAGGCAAGCTGATTATCGTACCCATTGTGAGCCAGGCGGCTTACCGCCAACGAATCAGGGGCTTACCGGATCTCAACCGAACCTTTCCACGCACAAAAAAGCAGGCGGCATCCAATCCACTTTCCGCTGCGGTATTCCAATTAACACAAAGACATCAACCCGAGTGGTATCTTGACCTGCATGAAGCCAACGGATTGTCACAAAAGGATGCCAAGGTACTGGGCCAAACACTAATTTCCAATAAAGGAAATCCGGTAGTCCCTGCGGTGCGTCGAACTATAAAGCGAATGAACCGTTCCATCAAGGACAAAGGCCGCCATTTTAATCTTCGGTTGCATGAGCTTCCAGGTTCCTCCCGTACAGCGGCCGCCCGTATCTTAGGCGCACGCGCGGTCACTGTGGAAACAGGCTGGAGTCTGCCCAAGAATGTACGTATCAAGTACCAATTGGAGATCGTGCGGCATTTTTTAAGAGAAGCCGGGATAATCAAAGCCAACGAGGTATATCTATCTGCCAAGGTTAGAGCTGTTACCTAGGGCGTGTATTAATGAAAATGTAACATTACAAAATAAAAATCGCTTCTTGAGCAAGGGATTCTCATTTCCCATACTCAAAAGCGATTTTTTAATTGTAATTTTGGTGCATAAATGGATACATAATTAGTGGCATCTATATGAGTCAGGCTTCGGACTTAAAGAAGGCGCTCACCAAACTTTCTCCCAGACGAACCTCGATCAGCTCCAAGGGTGTATCCAGATCGGCACGGATCGTGTGATACATATCAACCGGAATACGAAAGACTGAACCGCTTGCCGCTGCAAAGCGTTCTCCGTTTAGCATGACCTCACCCCGGCCGGAAACGATCGTCCACACCTTTAGCCCGCTGCCGTGACAATGGCCGTTTAAGCGATGGTCTGGCAGCACCGTTAAGCGTATGGCAAGAATATCATTCAAGCTCCGATGATCATATTCGTCCAGCACCCGGTAGCTGCCCCAGGAGGTTTCACCATGCATAGGGTGTAGCTGAAGAGTTCCCAGCTTCTCCTTGATCGCGTGGGCATGACTTTTGGCAGCAATGAGGATGCCGTCGGGGCTGGCAGCAGCAATAATATCCTCCACGCCAATGACATGAAGCGGATAGGGCAGCTCATTGACGATATGCGTACCATGAGCGGGGCCACTGATCTGTCCGCGTCCAATCACTCGGTTGCCGAGCTGCTCCGTTAATGCTTGCCAGCTGCCGATGTCACGCCATTCACCCTCGTAGGGCAGCACGACAGCATGTTCGGCACGCTCCGCGATCTCCTCGTCGAAGCTGCGAACAGGGAGGCAGTCATACATCGCGCATAATGCCTTGTCATCCAGCGGCAAATGACTACGCTCCATGCAGGCCAGCATATATCCTAGCTTAAAAGCGTAAATGCCGCAGTTCCAGAGCGCACCTTGGCTGATAAGCTGTTGCGCCCCCAGATGATCCGGCTTTTCTGTGAAGCGGGCAACTGACGCATAGGAGATGTTTCCTTTCATGATCCTCTCCTGACCCGGAACGATATATCCGTATTGGTCGGAGGGATGAGTGGGCCTTGTCCCAAGCATGGCCAGATCGGTTCCGCGATCAAGCAACAGACTGGAGAGTGCCGCTACATGGTGGAAGAAATCCTCCCCCGCAAACATATCCGCTGGAGCGATACAAACAATTTCGTCCAGCCCCACGCTTTTGGCGTGAAAATGAGCGGCCGCCAGTGCAGCTGCGGTGAAGGTTCCCCGTTTGGCAGGCTCGCCTAGTACGGGCAGACGACCTTCCGTGTGACGGAAGGCTAAATTTACCTGGCTTTGATGAGCCAGCAGCAGGGCAGAGGAATCCAGCCCCGCTACAGTAAGCTGTCGAACCACCCGACTGAGCATGGATTCCTTTTGCCCGTCAGGGGCAGGCAGCAGCCTTAGAAACAGCTTCGAGCGGATATCGTTGGACAATGGCCACAGCCGTTTTCCAGCACCACCGCATAACAATACGATGTGCACAGGCACTTCCTCCTTTGATACAGATTCATTGTGAAACGAATCATTTTGCGGAATTTTGTTGCTTTTTAATGATCTGATAAACCTTACGTTGATGAAAGGATAAAGAACGATGGCTCTTAGCAAAGGCATCCAATTGTTTTTGCGAGAGGGAAGAAGCCCGACAATGAAGCGCTTTATTAAGTGACTTGCGTAAAATCATCCGAGAGGGCTGCTTACTGTACAGATCGTTGGCATACGTCTCATATTCGGAAAAACCAAACTGTTTTTTTCGGTCTATACTTTGGATAATTGCGTTGTACCAGGGTTTCCCATGCCGGGCCTCAATAACCTGCTTGAGCCGGGTGAGCTGCGCTTTTTCAAACAGCATATAGTGAGTAACAAAAGACTTTGGCGAGGGAGCCTTCACGCCCATCAGCTTGCGGTAGGTGCGGAAATACTCAGGCTGGCTCCAGCTCCGATAGTAAAATATCGTTTTTCCATCCTTCCGAAACGCATGTGGACGAATCAAAATCGTATCCGCATCCATGACGAGAAAGAAAGGAGCTTTACTAATTTTATCACCGTTCATTTTGAGCAATTGCTGATATAGCCAGCCTGAGCGATCCCAGCGCGCTGTACCATAACGAATATGTTTTTTTGTAATGGGCAGTACCGTCTTTTCGTCTACAAATGTACAGCTTTTGCTGGCACACAATCGACGAATTCCAGTGCTTTGCGGTGAAACAATATAAATCGTTCCAATTCGATGCTGTACGTGACGGCGCAGACTGTCTATCACCAGTGGTAATGTGGCAATATCTTTATCAATTGCAGGAATCAGAACATCGATGGTAAGGGAACCCTTCTGTGACCCATCCGATTGCACTGACATGTTATTCACTCCTTATATAAGTAAATGTACGCATCCGGCGTCTTATCCTATCGTATGCCTGGACAGGCAACTTCGACCGGGCAAGGCCAATCGTCCATTTCTAAGCAGCACAGGGCTGATGTAGCTTTCGGCTAGGGAGTTGTTGCATACGATGGATTGATCTTTTTTTTACAGGAGCATTCTACCCTGAGATTGGAGAGGAGAGGAGCAAGTGAATTCTTCACAAGCACAAGCTTTGCTCAGCAAGTGGCGTAAAACCCAATTGCTTCTCCCGCATCGCGGCATCAAGCCGTTTGTGCCGGATACCCGAAGATATACCAAAGCGAATTTGAAGTCAATGCTGGAGAAGTACGGTATGGTCTATGTAAAGCCCGAGCGAGGAACATTCGGTAAAGGTGTAATGAGAGTAGAGCAGGAGGAAGGTCAGCGGTTTGCCTATCAACATGAGGAAAAGCGTGTGGAGTTCAAAAATGTAGAGGCACTATATGCCAGCCTGTCGAAGAAAACGGGGAAGAAAAGCTATCTCATTCAAAAAGGAATCCATTTACTGCGCCATCAGAAGCGTTACTTTGATATCCGGGTCATGGTGCAGCGCAATGCAAAAGGGCCATGGGAATCTACCGGAATTATTGGCCGGCTCGGTCATCCCCGCAAAATCGTAACCAACTATCATAGCGGTGGTACACCGATGGCACTGGAGGAGCTGCTAAAGTCCCATTTATCCCAAAGAAAACAGGCTGAGCTGATAAAGAAGCTGAATGCCCTGGGCATTACCATTGCCGTACAGCTGCAAAAAACATATCCGAATTTCCGGCAAATTGGAGTGGACATTGGACTGGATCGCAGCTTTACCCCATGGATTATTGAGGTGAATACGAAGCCTGATCCATACATTTTTAATCAATTAAAGGATAAGTCGATGTACCGCAAAGTTTTAAGCTATTGGCGACTGGCCAATGAAAAGAGAAAGGCTACAGTTCCAAGCAAAGATAAGGATAAAGATAAAAATAAAAGTGAGGCTAAGGCTAAAAAAATAGACTCTAAAAAAGCAAAAAGTTCATGAGCGAGGAATTACTTCGGTGACTGTAGCTCTGAATGGAGAAATAAAAGGATGAGTGCCTTGTCGATTCATCCTTTTTACATACTCGATTTACCTGTTTTATGGCTGATCGAAAACATTCCGAACATACTTTTGCCATTGAATTAGTCATAGACGATAATGAAGGAATGGATTTGATTTTATTCACATTTAAGGTATATAATAGATAGGTTCAAATAAGTAAATATAGACATATAAAATGATTTAGAGGAGGAATCGGCTATGAAATCATTTAAGTATGCTTTGGAGAAAAAGGAACCCAGAACCGGACCGGGAGGTATTACACGTGGGGCTTCAGTCCATGATTTTCCTGTATCGGAAGGAATAGCAGGGGTTTCTATGCGTTTGGAGCCGGGTGGAATGCGTGAGCTTCACTGGCATGCCAATGCGGCTGAATGGGCCTATGTGATTAGCGGCTCCTGTCGGACAACGGTTATCCATCCGGACGGTTCTTCATATGTTGATATTTTCAATCCTGGTGATGTCTGGTATTTTCCTCGTGGTTATGGTCATTCCATTCAAGGTCTTGGTCCTGGAGAGTGTCATTTTATACTGATTTTTGATAATGGAGATTTTTCGGAGGACCACACGTTTAGCATAACGGATTTCATCGCTCAGACTCCTGCGGAGGTTGTCATGCAGAATCTGGGACTTGCAGCCGACGAACTGGCTCTTTTGCCAGATAAGGAAGCCTATTTTGTAAAAGGACCTGTACCTTCTAACGATTCTCATCATGCATATCCTCGCGTTTCTTCCGATCTAGTCACTAAACATCGGTATCCTTTAATGGCCAAACAGCCCAGATTGGCACCGGGCGGAGGGACACAGCGGACGGTTACGGTAGAAGATTTCCCGATTTCTTCGACGATGGCAGGATCTGTAATTGAGATGGAGCCGGGCGGATTACGAGAAATGCACTGGCATCCCAATGCGGATGAATGGCAATATTATTTGGATGGTAATGCAGAAATGACTGTATTTCTCGCTGAAGGGAATGCAGTGACAGAGGAGTTTGAAGCCGGAGATGTGGGGTATGTACCCATGGGAGCCGGACATTATATTAAAAATACCGGTTCGGAGGTATGCCGCATTTTGATTGGCTTTAACAGCGGTCATTACGAAGCCATTGATTTGAGTGAATGGCTGGCGGGGAACCCTGTTGATGTATTAGCAACGAATCTGCACCTTCCTAGAGAAATAGCGAATAAACTGCCGCACAAATCGGTATTTATCGCTCCAAAATCCAAATCATAAAACAACGAAAAAGCCCACTTTTGGTTCTTGTATGTATGGGGGAGCCAGAAGCGGGCTATTAGTCATAGTTTCGTTTCAGTTACATTAAAAATTTTATACAGTGAATTTAGAATTGAACAACCTGCAACCCTGTGCTATTCTAATACGAAAGTGAAGATTAACGTAGTAAAAGTGATTTTTTATTATGCTCATAAACATCAGATGATATGATCAATAGGAGGCAAAACATGAATTCTGTCATTGAACTTAACAATGTAAGCTGGAAAAGGGACAATCGCACCATACTGGATCAAATTAACTGGCAAGTAGCCGAAGGAGAGCATTGGGCTGTACTCGGCTTGAACGGATCAGGCAAAACAACGATGCTTAACATGATTAATGGTTACATATGGCCAACTACAGGCAGTGTCGGTGTGCTGGGTCATACCTTCGGGGATGTGGATCTGAGGGAGCTGCGCAAATCCATCGGCTGGGTCAGTTCCTCTTTACAGGAAAGAATCAATGGTAGTCAGCGTACGCAGGATGTTGTCATTAGCGGCAAATTTGCCTCCATTGGACTTTATGATCAAACAACGGATACGGATTATGAGCAGGCCGTACTCCTCATGACCCAACTGGGCTGTGCTCACCTCGTGGACCGATTGTATCAGGGATGCTCACAGGGGGAAAAGCAAAAAGTGCTTATTGCCCGCGCGCTGATGGCCTCACCCAAGCTGCTGATTTTGGATGAGGCGTGTAACGGACTGGACTTCTTTTCCAGGGAAGCTTTACTAACCAGCATCCGTCAGCTGTCCGAGTCTCCTGGTGCACCGAATTTGCTGTATGTTACACATCATATCGAAGAAATTCTACCCATGTACACGCATACCATTCTGATTCGCCGTGGCACTGTTTTTGCCAAAGGCAAAACGACTGATATTCTGAGCAGTGAAACGCTTAGCGATTTTTTTGAAACACCGGTGCAGGTAGAGTGGAGACAGGAACGTGCATGGCTCTCTATGGAGTAGAGAGCCTTTTTTTCTAGCTATCCTGCTACGATCATAATGAGGATAGGCAAAATCAGGAATGAGGCTAAAGTGCTCCACAGGATACAGGTGGACACGAGCTTGGGCGATGCATTGAATTTTTCTGCCAAGATGACAGCATTCACAGCAACCGGCATGGAAGCAAGAATAAAGAGCACGGAGAACAAAAGACCCGATATCCCCAGGATCAGCATGGCAAGACAGGCTGCAAGCGGAGAGAGCAGAAGCCGGATGATGAGTCCTGCGTAGCTGGCTTTTTTAATAGACGGCTCCAGCTTGAATATTTTTACATAAGCCATCTGGGTGCCAAGGATTGCCAGCACGACTGGTGAATAGGCGGCAGCAATCATCGAAACGCCCGCTTGTATGCCGGAGGGCAGATGCCAATCCAGCACTCGAAGCCCCAGAGCGAGTAATGCCGCATAGATCGCAGGCAGCGAGAATACCGACTTGACTGCGCTTTGAACGGAAAATTCAGAGCGGGCTGCAAAGTAAACTCCAAGGGTATTGACCAGAATGATCTGGATAACAACATACACAGAGGCTTTATCCAACCCAAGCTGTCCAAAGGCAAGTAAAATAAGGGGGAGGCCATAATTTGCGCTATTGGTCAGCGTGGAGATCAAGGTGAGTCCGGCCGTTTCAGGGGCGCTTAGCTTGAACATTTTCCCTGCCAATTGAGCAATTCCCCATAACAGCAGCAGATTCAAGATCGAAAAGGCGGCAGTTTGGGCCACATCATGCCAGGAAAGCTGTGCCTTGAGCAGCGTGTCCAGAATCATCGCGGGACTTAAAAAATATAAGTATAACGTCGAGAGCGGTTTCGTTTCCAGCTTCATGAATTTGCCGAGTAAAAATCCGGCGATCACCGGAATGGACAGTGGAACAATAACGGATAGAAGGGTTGAAAGTACGATTTGAATCATGAAATCCACCAATCCTTTCTGTAATGACATTTTTCATTATAAGGCGCAGCTTTTGAGCCCGTCCAAGATGAAAATACGATCAAGGTTATAGGCATATACTATGAATCTTGTGGTAGTTATTCTATATGAAGCACCGAGGTACAACAAAAGGGATGTCCACAGCCATGTTGAACGGCTGATGGAACATCCCTTTTGTTATGATGAAAACAGATTGTCCTGCTGAGCTAAGCAGAAGCAACGGCTTCCGCTTTGGTCCGGCAATCGTCAGAGCAATAATGTTGATGCTGCTCTTCGCAGTCCGGACATACGATATACTGGAGATTGCACACCAGACAGTTGATATAGTGATCGCTTGGTGTCTCACAATGGAAACAATTGCCAACAATGACGTCTTCATCCGTATGGTTGATCGGGATCGAGATGCGTTCATCAAACACATAACATTTACCGTCAAACAAACGACCTTGGACCTCCGGGTCCTTGCTGTAGGTTACAATGCCGCCATCCAGCTGGCCCACATCATCAAAGCCTTCTTTGATCAGAAGACCGGATAGCTTTTCGCACCGGATTCCGCCCGTACAATACGTCAGTATTTTCTTGTCCTTGAACTGACTCATATTGTCGCGAATCCACTGTGGAAACTCACGGAAAGATTCGACTTCCGGACGAATGGCGCCACGGAAATGACCGATGTCATATTCATAGTCGTTGCGTCCGTCCAGCACAACCACATCTTCACCTTGAAGCTGCTCGTAAAACTCCTTCGGTGACAAACGCTTGCCACTGATTTCATTAGGGTCCAGCTCATCCTCATGACGTAGCGTAACCAGCTCCTGACGATGGCGTACAAATATTTTCTTGAACGCATGACCGTCAGACTCATCTATTTTAATAACGATATCGTGGAATTTCGGATTGTCGCGCAAATCACGGATATATTGATCGGTTTGCTCTACCGTACCAGACAGTGTTCCGTTAATTCCTTCCTGAGCGATCAAAATTCTTCCCTTGACGCCCAGCTCCTTGCAGTAAGCCAAATGCTCTGCCGTAAAGGTGGCAGGATCTTCAATATTGACATATTTGTAAAACAACAAAATTCGATAAGCATGCTCGCACACGTAAAATCACCCTCTGATTCAAGTCAAAGTTTTTTAACAATCAATTTTAAATATTACCACATTCTTTAAGTTAGTCAACTAATTTGTATGGAAAGTGGGAATGGAAAATAAAGAGGCTGGTGACGAGCGACAAAAGTAAGGGTTTACATTATAATAATATACGTAAGTGACGAGGTGGATTTTGGCAGCAGGATGAGTATTCTTATGATGAAAGGATGAATCGGAATGAAACATCATTTGGTAGCGCATACATCACCTATGGGGTGGAATAGCTGGGATTGCTACGGCGCAGCGGTGCGCGAGGAAGAAGTTCGGGGAAATGCGCAGTATATGGCAGAGCACTTGAAGGAGTACGGTTGGGAATATGTTGTGGTAGATATTCAGTGGTATGAGCCGGGAGCTGTTTCTTCACAATATCGCTCATTTGTTCCGCTGGAAACGGATTCATTTTCACGTCTCATTCCAGCAGTGAATCGTTTTCCTTCCGCAGCGGATGGACGAGGCTTCCAGGCTCTTGCGGAATATGTACACAGTCTGGGCTTGAAATTCGGTATACATATTATGAGAGGCATTCCGAGACAGGCGGTACATCAGGATACGCCGATTTTGGGAACCCAGGCAACTGCGAGACAGATTGCACATCCCAACTCCATTTGTCCCTGGAATACAGATATGTATGGGGTAGATGCTACCAAGGAAGGCGCACAGGAATATTATAATTCGCTGTTTGACCTCTATGCGGAATGGGGTGTTGATTTTGTAAAAGTGGATGACATTGCAGCTTCCCGACTCTATGGTACTCATTTGGCGGAAATTGAATTGATCAGGCAGGCCATCGCCCAATGCGGGCGTCCGATGGTTTTGAGTTTGTCGCCCGGTCCGGCACCGCTGGAGCATGCATCCGAATTAATCGCCAACGCCAATATGTGGCGAATGACCGACGATTTCTGGGATGTATGGCCTTTGCTGCATGGCATGTTTGAGCGCTGCGAGAAATGGGCAGAGCACGTGGGTCCCGGCCATTGGCCGGATTGCGACATGCTGCCATTGGGCCATCTGGGGATTCGCTCGGTAGATACTGTAGATTCCGGTAGCCATGACCGCTGGACACGCTTTACGAAGGATGAGCAACTGACCATGATGACCTTGTGGAGTATTTTCCGATCCCCTCTAATGTTTGGGGGAGAACTGCGGGATAACGATGCGTGGACACTTTCTCTGCTGACCAATGAAGAGGTGCTGGATGCTCACCGCAACGGTTTGGATGCCCGGCAGGTGTACAGAAAGGGTGAACATATCGTCTGGACTTCGCATAACGTAGAAGGTCATGTATATGTGGCTTTATTTAATGCTGGAGACGTAGCCTCGCGTGTCTGTGTATCGCTGCAAGACCTGGGCATTGAAGGACAGACAAGTGGCAGAGACTTATGGAATCGTGTGAATCTGGGTACTTTAGAGCAAGAGCTGTCCGCTGAGGTACCTCCTCATGGAGCTGCTCTATTTATTTTGAAATAGCATATTGTAACGAAGGATTTAGGCTGTATTTTTAATCAAATCACCTATTCGTAAAAGGCTGGTATTTATACGAATAGGTGATTTTTTAATGCAATCGACATTATTCTTGAGCATTTGACATTGGGAACATGTTAATTTGATATAGTACCTATTTCTGTACAAATTTAAAACATCCAATGCCCATAGACTTGCGAAAGGAGTCAAATGATGAAATTAAAGCAGATTCACAAAAATGAACTGGACGAGCCTTGGCCCTCTAGACAAAAAATACTATGTATCGGGGGGGCTAATCTTGATCGTAAAATTATGATTAAAGGTACATTTCAGCTTCACACCTCCAATCCGAGCAGCACCAGACAGCAATCATGCGGTGGGGTGGCTCGCAATGTAGCCGAAAATTTGGGGAGGCTAAGCCAACAGGTCAGTCTGTTAACCGCAGTTGGGGATGATGCGGAAGGTGAATTTATAGTCGAGCAGTCTAGACGTTATATGAAAGTGATTCCTCTGCAAGTCAAAGGTGAACCGTCAACCGGGGTTTACACTGCCTTGCTGGATGAGCGTGGGGAGCTGATTGTAGCGACAGCAGAGATGGAGATTTATGATCAGATCCGTCCTTCAGTAATCCTTGAAAATACTCCTTTGATCGCCTCATCCCGACTGGTGCTGCTGGACACGAATTTCTCTATGAACGTCATTGCTTCCATTATACGGCTATGCCATGAACATCGGATTCCGCTCGTCGTTTCTTCAGTGTCCGCTTCCAAAATGAGACGGCTTCCTCGAAATTTGAATGGGGTGAGTTGGCTGGTATGTAACCAGGTAGAAGCTGAATCCTATTTGGGAATAGAGCTTACGGATGATCAGAAAATGCTGGACGGAACCCGAATTTTTCATCAGCTCGGGGTTCAAAATGTAATTCTTATTCGGGGAGCAGACCGTGTTTTGTTTGCCTCGCAGGATGGATCTCATGGACAAATTTTGATGCACCCGGTTCAGGAAGTTATGGATGTCACGGGCGCAGATGATGCATTTATTGCCGGAATGATATATGGAATTATCCAAGGATACCCTATGGAGCAAGTGTGTCAATTCGGAATTAGCTGTGTCGCCTTAACTGTTCAAACGGATCGGACGGTTTCAGAGACTATTTCTCTAAATAATCTTCATTCCATGTTCAAGGAGCTGTACGGCATGCATCCGCAAAATTTTGTGTTTTTTAAGGGAATGTATTTTAAGGAGAAAGATACATAAATAAAGAAGAGAGCCTAACCTACATTTTGTTGCTGAAACTGTAAAGGGAGCAGGTCGCTTGATGAACAGTGTAAAATACGCTATCGTTTTTATGCCGCTGTTCCTCCTGTATATGTTTTTAAAGGGAGGTTCTTTCGTGGTAGGTTCCCTTTTTCGACTGATCTATACAATGCTGCCCTTACATCGGAGAGTGAATGATGAAGTTTTTGATGTGCAGCACGCCAAACGTATTATTGTGATCGGTTCGCCGGGGAGCGGCAAAACCTTTTTTGCCAAACGTCTATCCAAGTGGACTCATTTGCCGTACATCTCTCTGGATGATTTGTATTGGGGACCGGAGTGGAGGCGGAGCACGGATGAACAATTTTTCAAACAGCTGGGCGAAGTACTCGAAAAGGAAGAATGGATTATCGAAGGGAATTATCATGATTATTATTTTACGGAGCGGCTCCAGTGCTCTGATACGATCATTGTGATGGATGTCAGCACGGTTGAAGCGATAACAGGAGTTATTACACGATCACTTAACCGTTTTCTTTTCTCCAATGAGTTGCCCAAAGGAGTAAAGCAGGAAGCGATTCGTATTTGGGACATTTCGCCTCGCTTTATCCGCTTTGTTTTGGGTTTTCGCAGGCGTATACGTCCTAAAATTTGGCCATTCATTATGCAATATAGCAACCAACGAAGCTTAATTATTTTGAAATCAAAATATCATGCATTTCTCTGGATGAACCCAGATAGATAATTATCTCCTTGACCACGGCTTCCATTTTGTGTAAAGTAATGGAAATTGTAATATACAGGAATAGTGTAGACCAAGGATCAATAACCGCTGTACAGAGAAGAAATCCATGGGCTGAAAGGTTTCTCGCCGCGAATGAACGTTTCCCTGCCTTGCGAGCTGTAGCTAAGGGTGGTACCACGACACATTCGTCCCTGACGGATGTGTTTTTTTACGTACATTTTATCGTCCATACAAGGGAGCCAGCCGCATATGCGCCAAAGTCGATTATTACTGACAACATTACGTGAATCGCCCGCAGAAGCCGAAGTAATCAGCCATCAGCCATCAGCTTATGTTGCGTGCAGGGTTTATCCGGCAACTTGCAGCCGGAGTGTATTAATCCATTGCTGTAGTCGTCAGGGGAGATCATGAGGTCAACGAAGTGAAAGTTAAACATATTTTAGGTAGTGAAAAATTAGAAATAGCAAGTTCAGATATAGTGTCAAAGGCGACTGGAGCCCCATATCCAATCCAATACGCCCGGACTATAATCGTTTGGGCGTATCTTTAACAACAATTACTATATATCATCAAGTAACTGTGTCTTGTAGAATGTGACCTTCTCCAAGCGCAATCTCATCAAAGCCTGCCATATGGCGTGCCTGAAACCGGATGGGCTTGTCCCTGCCTATCATAATAATATTTTGAATGTCGGCAGCTCCTTCCGAGGGGAGGGAGAAAGCTGTGACATAAGCGAATACCTCACGCAACGTTGTATGAATGGCATTCATTAGATGATCGTGCTCACTTTTGCCCATTAAGTTCATAATCATGGAGCCTTCGGAATCCAGCTTTTTTTTGGCCATCCTGAAAAATTCCAGGGATATTAAATGCGGCGGCGTTCCCTGATCTGTGAAGGCGTCTAAAATAATATAATCATATGCATCTGGCGCTTCCTTCTCCAAAATGCGGCGTCCATCACCAACAGTCACATTGTCCTTATTGTATCCAAAGAATGTTCGACTGAACTCCACGACTTGTGCATCCAGCTCGGCAATCTTAAAGCGTTTATCTGTAAAATGCCCCGCAATCGTACCTATACCATGCCCAATTACAAACACGTCTTCAAATGACGGATCGTTCAGCTCCATGAGATGGATGATGGCTCTCGGATATTCGAACAGAATACGTTGCGGATGATTCAAATCCACCGCGCCTTGCACGGCTGCATTTGAAAACTGCATCACCCGGAATAATCCCTTTTCACCATACAGCTCTGTGGTGTCGTATACCGTTATTTCATGATTATTGCTCAATTTTTTATATAGTACATCCAATGGATCTATCTCCTTCAAGTCATACTCCACCATCATATTAGACATTTATGAGCCTGTTGTCCATAGATTCATGAGAGTAAAAGTATCCACCTCAAGCAGCCTAAATGAGGTGGAATTGTTTATTTTTTCATAACTAAATCCTTTGAACTTGTTGAAGTGTTCTTTAGGAGATATAATATACAAGGATATAATGAATACCGTTGTGTATATTCATATAGAAAGAGAGCGGGATATTATGGGACGTAAATGGAACAATATTAAAGAAAAAAAGGCATCCAAGGATGCTAATACGAGTCGCATATATGCTAAATTTGGCGTAGAAATTTATGTAGCAGCCAAACAGGGTGAGCCTGATCCTGAATCTAATCGTGTTCTCAGAGTCGTGCTAGAACGTGCAAAAACGTACAATGTACCGAAAGCGATTATTGACCGGGCGATTGAAAAAGCAAAAGGTGCCGGGGATGAAAACTATGTTGAGCTTCGCTATGAAGGCTTCGGACCGAACGGTTCCATGGTCATTGTAGATGCACTCACCAATAACGTAAACCGTACGGCATCTGATGTACGCTCTGCTTTTACTAAAAATGGCGGCAGTCTGGGTGTAAGCGGATCTGTAGCCTATATGTTTGATTCAACGGCGGTTATTGGACTGGTAGGTAAAACCGCAGATGAAGTGCTGGAGCTGTTGATGGAGGCAGATGTAGAGGTACGTGACATCATCGAAGAAGATGAAGCAGTTATCGTATATGCAGAGCCTGACCAGTTCCATGCTGTACAGGAAGCCTTCAAGCAGGCAGGAGTTACAGAATTTACAGTGGCCGAGCTCACTATGCTTGCCCAAAATGATATTACACTTCCAGAAGATGCACAGCTTCAATTTGACAAATTGGTTGATGCACTAGAAGATTTGGAAGATGTTCAGCAGGTTTACCACAACGTAGACTCTGAGGAATAGTTACTTCAGGGTTTTGCAAAATCCTCACTTATGAGCAACATAAAAACATCGTATTCCGATACGGTGTTTTTTTGCGTATATGTGGGTTTCGTCATCGTTAGGATGATGTCATCTCTAGTACCAAAATAATGCGGCAAATATGCGAATCAACATAGTACTAATGCATGTCTCCGAATATCTTAATTTGCATACTATAACTATAAAAACAAATCTGTTGATTAACGAAATATTCAAATGAAAATAAACTTGAAGGCTGTGATTAACATGTCTCAGAGAATATATGTAAGTGATTCTCATTTTTCTTGTTGCCACGTATGTAGAGGCAGGACATTAAACATGTTAAGCTTTGCAGATTTTTATGCGTTGATGCCTTCTGATAACGCAGCAACAGTTGCTCCTGGTACAGATGTAAGCTTCCCACAAAATGGACCTTCTAGTGGTACGGTCATTACCCGTACAGGAACCAGTACATTTAACTTGTCCGTAATAGGCACTTATCAGGTCTTGTTTCAGGTGAGTGTGACCGAAGCAGGCCAACTGATTTTAACTCTCAATGGCTCTGACCTAGCCTATACAGTGGTCCGACTGCTGGTACTGTAACAGTTACATTCCTGCTTGGTGTTACTATCGTGGAAACTGATACTCTAACTATAGGTGCTAGTCTTGCATTTACCAAAAGTGGCTTTACTTCAATAACATTAACAGGGACAGGAGTTGCTCCATTTACACCTCCATACCAAGGAGAGTTCTGTCTAACTCCACGGTATCCTTTAGGCTAATATTCTGTTTTAATACATTTTATTTTCGGATGGTCCAATCGCTGTTGTCTCCAGATTTTATTTGTTTTCTCAGCGGTAAAAATCCGGAGACAAAGGCGACCACTGCTGATTTTTCACAATAAATGCATGAGGATATGCTTTTTTTTCTGAGAGAATAGACAAGTTGCATGTTCACCGGATTCTTCAGAGTTCATCCTTTGGATAAAAAGAATAACCAGGATACTTGACGACAGGCCATTTTACCTTCCGTAAATTAGAGATCACATCAGCACCAACATTTAAATTGCTCTGAACGAGCTCTGTGGGGGTAAGAGCCATCCATTGGTTCAGGGAAACATCAGCGAAACGGTCACTTTTAAACATTTCAAGAAACCATAGCGTGCTCGAGCCTGTATTTTGGATGTAATGACCGTAAGCAAAAGGCACATATCCAACATCCCCGGCTCTGAAATCAAATGTACGCGCCGCGCCATTTCCGCCAAAAACAGTCATTCGGCCTTGCCCGGTAAGATAGTATTGCCATTCGTCATTATTGGGGTGCCAGTGCATTTCCCGCATGGCTCCAGGCTCAATCTCAACAAGAGCAGCGGCGATCGTTTGGGATATCAGAAAATTGGAAGAATCGACGATTCGTACGCTTCCACCCGGCGTTTTGATGGGGGGCTGAGCGAGTAATTCATGCTTAAAGGATTGAGGTATCGTACCATAGGGAGAGGAAACCGCTTGGCTTGGAAGAGAGCCGGGAACGGCATCCTGATAAATGTATACTTGTTCTTGAGAAATGGACGAAAAATCAGCTTCAGGAACGCCGAAATTGGCAGACAGTACATCTTTTGGAGTATGTGCAAACCAATCGGAGATGGATAACGTGTTCAGATCAGAAAAGCTGCCGTCATCAAAAACCAGCAAAAATTCGCAGCCTTCCTCAAGACCTTGTATAGAGTGTGGAATACCGGGTGGGAAATACCAGAGATCACCAGGACCCACATCAGCAATAAAATTTCGACCATTTTGGTCGACGGCTGTAATACGGGCGCTCCCCAACAGCATATAAGACCATTCCGACTGCTGGTGCCAATGAAGTTCGCGTACGCCGCCCGGTGTCAAACTCATGTTCACGCCGGCAAGGGTTGTGGCAATGGGTAGCTCCCTTGCGGTTACTTCTCTTGACCATCCACCGTGATTCAACTGCATGTGGGCATCTGAAAAAGAAAACCTCATGTTCGGGATGAGTCCATTATCTGTTACAGGTGGAACCAGCATGTCAGGATTTTGCAAATCTCTCATCACATCCCGGGGACCCTTGTCGATGCCTCCAGCGCCATCACTTCTGATGGGCTGCGGCACTCTGACATTTTTCGAGCAATCATTATGCATCATTTGATCTTCCTCTCCTAGTTGAAGCTTCATCAATCTTAGAATAAGAGAAAATCCGCATAAAGATTTTATGAACTCTTGGAGGGTTTTATGCTTTCTGAGTCAGATTCGCAAACTGGGCATCCATGAGCGGAGCTAAATCCTGCGGACTTAATTCCAGTTGGGTTCCAGTTTTCCCGGCTACGTTCATACCATACTTAGAGCCGTTCCAAGTCATCTACATAGTCCTTTGCTTCCTTTAAAGAGAGGTCTCTGGCTACTCTTAGCTCTTTTATCGCCTGAATCTTTTTGCCTTCTCTAATCAACAGGAGCAGCCTTTCATTGATATCCTCCGAAGTTCCTGTGTATAGCACATGTGGTGGCGCGGTAGCGGTTGTGCCTGACAGCGATATTCCCGACACTCCAGAACGATTCTCAAGACGTTCTACATCGGATTTCAAGTCATTAAGCCGAGCTTGCAAGCTATAGACTTTGATCAAAAGTATGACGGAGATGATCAACGCGATCAATGCTATAAATTCCATAGTTTCCACTAAAATCCCCCCCTTTTTCACTTGATTTTATCCCAGAGATGCCACACTGGAATCTGTTCCATATAAATAGTATAGCATGATGATTTACGTTATATTATCTGGAATCGCCGAATTTACATGAGTACGGAGTGGGGAATATTCCTGAACCTGTTGCTGCTCCCAATCCATGGAAGGCTACGAATTGACTTTTTGAAGACAGAGCGTTATATTACAGCTTATTGTAATGCTTTTAATAAGTGCCGAAAAAGGAGAGGATTCAAATACTGCCAGTCTCCAATAATGCAATCCGAGTTAAACAAATTAATGTGGAGTTAGTCAAAAATACATTGAAGTCTCTTGAATATGCCACCAAATCGTCCATAGCGAGCATAACAGGACTCAGTGTGGCTACCTGCGGTAATATTCTGAAAGAGCTTCTTCAAACTGGGGAAGTGTTAGAGACAGAGCTGGAGGAATCCAACGGCGGACGCCCGGCAAGGCGGTATAAATATAACGCCGATTACTCCTATATTCTCTGTTTACATGTGAAAACGGAAGGCGGAGTGGATTCTCTTACTCATGCGGTTGCCAATTTGCTGGGGGAAATCATCGTAGAGAAGACCTCGATTGTGCCTTATATTGATTATGAGATCATAGAGAACCAAATTGGAGAACTCATTAACATCTATGGAAATGTCAAAGCGGTTGGCATTGGTATTCCCGGGGTTGTACATCAAGGGGTTATCGGTGTGTGTGATATCGATCCGCTCATAGGAATTCATTTGGGTCCGCAGCTTCACAATAAATACGGACTGGAAATTACCATTGAAAATGACATGCATCTAACAGTTTATGGATTTTATAAAATGAAAAATTATGATGAAGACAAAACCTTCGCGATTGTTAATTTTCCCAAGGATAACTTTCCGGGAGCGGGCTTTATTGTCGATGGACACTTATTAAAAGGAAATACCAAATTTGCAGGCGAGGTTTCCTTTTTACCCTTTGATATGACAAGAAAAGAACAGCTCAAGCATATAAAAAGTGCTCAGGGATTCGTTCCACTGGCTATAAAGACGATCACTTCCATTATTGCTGTTATTGATCCTGTATCTATCGCTTTGACTGGAGAATTATCCAAGCCGACTCTGTTGGACGATATTTATAACAGTTGTCTAAAAGATATACCCCAAGAACATATGCCAGAGATTTTTGTGAAAAGTGATACGAATGATGAATACATGAACGGGTTGATTTCGGTGACTCTTGAAAGTCTGACATACAATTTTCAATTGGTAGAAAAAAGAAAATAGAGAGCTGATATACATCTATAATTCCGGAGAGGATGATATCTATTATGAAAAAAACATTATTATGGGAAACGGGAACATGGACCAATGCTCCATTGTCAACTTGTCAAGATGGCGACACCCTCAAGGTGACAGCCAAAGAGGGAAGTGACTACTGGAAAAACACATTATACGGATTTGATCGCAGCAACGGACATGCTTTATTGGCAAATTGGGAAGATTCTGAGGCCATAGAGGTCACATTTCAGCTTGCATCCTTTAATGAACTCTATGACCAGGCTGGAATTATGCTGTATCAAGGACCTGAGCAATGGATTAAAGCGGGGATTGAAATCAATGACAATATTCCCCAATTGGCTGTCGTGGTGACTAACGGCTATTCAGATTGGTCATTGTCCGCTGTGCCGGATTGGGTCGGTGAGGAAGTGACCTTGCGCGCTTCGCGGATGAACGATGCAGTGATTATCCGTGCCCGGACAGAAGCCCGCGGCTGGCGCACAGTACGTGTGGCGCCTTTTCCTTATAAATCTGCAAAACAAGCTGGTCCTTTTTTATGTTCGCCAACTCGTGTCGGCTTTGAGGTTACTTTTACACGCTGGGTAACTACAATGCCGGATGCCGATCTTCATATAGATCCACCTATGTAAAGGAGCATTCTTATGATGGAAAATCAGAGTGAAAAAGAAAAAATGTTGGCGGGTAAGCCCTATAAAGGAATGAGCGAGGAGCTTCTGAATGATCGGCAATACGCTAAGGATGTATTGTTTGACTTCAATACTCTGCGTCCTAGAGAAATAGAAAAACGCAACGAACTGCTGAAGCAGATATTAGGTAAAACGGGCGAGACCTTTTTTATTGAACCTCCATTTCGTTGTGATTATGGATACAATATTACGTTGGGTGAGAATTTCTACTCCAATTATAATTTTACAGTATTGGACTGTGCTCCAATTACGTTTGGAGATCATGTATTGCTCGGGCCAAATGTCAGCATCTATGCAGTGAACCATCCCACACATCATGAATTGAGAGTTCAAGAGTATGAATATGCACTCCCGGTAACCATCGGAAACAATGTATGGATTGGTGGAGGCGCAATTATTAATATGGGAGTAAGTATTGGAGACAATACCATTATAGGTTCTGGAAGTGTGGTAACTAAGGATATACCAGCCAATGTAATAGCCGTTGGAAATCCATGTAGAGTACTGCGTGAAATTACAGATAAGGATAAGAAGCAATTTGCTCATTTGGACTACAACTAGATTTCATAACAACTATCAGCTCACCTAAGGAGGCTGTCCCGTTCGGCATTTTTGTGGCCTTTGGGATAGCCTTTTTTTATATATACGAACATCAGATAATATCAGGTCACAGCGAGCATATTGTAGATTTTCATGGTTCGCACATCATCTTTGGAAATTTTAAGCTCATGAATTAGCTCGGGAGTTTCTGGTATGGGGGTTCTCGAAAAAAGCATTTTTAAAGCAATCGGCATAAAGGGACGGAAGGAAACGCCGGACATGAGACCCCACTTCTGCTCAGATTCCAGGAAAGAAGCCAGAATATTGATGGTCAGATTTTCGAGAGGGGTAGCCTGATTTTTGAGCATAAGGGTGGTCAGTGTGTCATAGTGCTCCGTATGCCCCCAATATGTATTTTCGCATTCCTGATAATGTTCAAAATTTTTAACATTCATATATAACATCGTCTTATAACGATTGTCATCCGGCTGCGCCAGCATGTCCACTACACATCTTACCAGCTTATTCATTCGTCCATCATAAAAATAAGAATAAAACCGGGTGGAATTCTTGAAAAAAGTGGAGGGAAGTGTGTTAATCAACGTGGAGGGCTGTCTCGGTTCGACATAGAGAAGCTGCTCTACCTGAACGTTTAACGCTTCTGCAATGCTGTACAAGATGACGAGGTCAATGGTAATATTACCACTCTCATATTTGGATAACGTAGCTTTGCTTTTGTAAATCATGTCTGCCAGTTGTTGAACGGTCAATCCCTTAATTTTGCGGAAGCTTCTGATTTTTTTACCCACTTCCTGATTGATAGTATGCATTGTTCACTCTCCCAATATGTTTCCTGAGAATATTACAAATGATGATTTTGTATACGTTTCGCTATATTCATAATAATTATACCATTTCATAAGCGATTTTAGTATTCTAACGAAACAAAAATGATGATTTGTTTCATATGAATAGATTTTATTGCGTTTGAGTCTATGGAGAGCTGTATGCCATAATGAATCCATTCATGAGGAGTAGGCACGGAAACAGGAAGGGGAACAAAAAGCGTGAAGTATGATTTTGATGAGGTTATTGACCGTAGAGGAACCAACGCCATGAACACTGACGGCTTCCGGGAGTATATTTTTAAGGCGGAGGGTGATATGGTCTTTCCTTATAAGAATGATGAATTTATTCGCATGTGGATCGCTGACATGGAGTTTGCCACACCTCCTGAGATTATTGAAGCCATCAAGGAACGGCTGGATAAACGAATTTTTGGCTATAGCCAGGTGTTTGATCCCAACTATTACCTTGCTGTGGTCGGCTGGACGCAGCGGTATTATAACTGGACTTTTTCAGAGGAGCAGCTGGTTACTTCACCAGGGATCATTCCTGCTCTCTATGAGCTGGCTGAATACATTTGCAAGTCGGATGAAAAAGTACTGATCCTTACCCCATCCTATGCCTTCTTCAAGGCTGCGGCGGATTATAACGGCTTGGAACTGGTGTGTTCAGAACTAATCAATCAAGAGGGTCATTATACGATTAATTATGAAGACCTGGAAGCGAAAGCTAGAGATGAAAAGGTGTCTCTATGCATTTTCTGTAATCCGCATAATCCATCTGGCCGTGTATGGACCAAGGAAGAGTTACAGAGAGTAGGGAAGATTTGTCTTGAAAATGATGTCTGGATTATATCGGATGAAATACACTGCGATTTGTTGAGGAACGGGCAAGTCCACACCCCGATGGCCAAACTTTTCCCGGACTCAGATCGGATTATCACTTGTATGGCTCCTAGTAAAACATTTAATATGGCCGGGCTGATGTTTTCGAATGTCATCATTCCCAATGAAACGCTCAGGGGAACCTGGAAAGCGCGTCATTACGGCTTTAAAAATCCGCTTAGTATTGTCGCAACACGAGCTGCATACCTGCATGGAGATGAGTGGCTGCGGCAATTAAAAAATTATTTGGACGAGAATTTTATATTTACCAAGCAATATTTGAACCGTTGCTTGCCCGAAGCTATATTCCATATTCCAGAGGCGACTTATCTGGCATGGGTTGATATCAGCGCCTATGTACCAAAAGAAGAGAATTTACCTTTGTTTTTTGCCAATCATGCCGGAGTGTTATTGGAAGACGGAAAGATGTTTGTTGCCAATGCTGAGGGATACATTCGTCTGAATCTGGCTTGTCCGAGGTCCACGCTGGAAGAGGGCTTAAGAAGAATATGCAAGGTGCTAACTGAAAATCTATTCATACTTAATCCCACCTAATGCCTTGTTAATATATAGATATGTATGGATCATTCCAAAATATCGATCCCCATAGAAACGATAAAATCGTATCCATGAAAAAGAGCCGTCCTCAATTCGATCGAGGGCGGCCTTTATACGTGTACCTCATAAACAGTTAACGTCATGCCAAATAAGGCGAATGACCGTGCCTTTCCCTAAAGCCGTGTTGACCGTAATTTGCCCTCCCATGGCTTCAATCAGCCCTTTGGATATAGCCATACCAAGACCTGTCCCATTGGGTGTAGTAGAGGTATTGGTTCCCCGGTAATAACGCTCAAATAATCGGCTTACCGTATTTTCATCCATTCCTCTCCCGTTATCAGCAAATTCAATCGTGAACCCTTTACCACCTTCGCTGGATATAAGCGAGACGGTAAGTGTCGTTTCAGGCGGATTATGAAGCAGAGCATTGGCAGTCAAATTGTTAATGACCCTTTCTAGCCAAGGCGTATAAAGCTTAACGAAGATGTCGACAGGAGCAGGTCGGAACAAAATAGCTTCTTCCTTATAAAAAGGGTCGGTACCCACCTGCACTAACGTTTCCCGTAGCCAGCTATTCAACTCAATTTCCTCTGACTCCGGGGGATGGGCACCGCTTTTTAAGCGATAACTCATGGCAAGATCATTAATCAACATATCCATATGCGCGGATTTTTCCAGCATTGTACCCGAAAATTTACGAACTTCCTCTGCGGTCCAATCATATTGCGGCTCAGCCAGTAAGTGAGCGTAGCCCTTGATGGAAACGAGCGGTGTTTTCAGATCATGGGTGATCCCGGCAATCCATTCCTCTCTGAGACTATCGGTTTGCTGACGCAGTACCTGATCTCTTTGCAGCGTACCTGAGAGCTTATCAATAGAATCCATCACATCCGCAAAAATGAGGTAACGTCGCTTCCATTTGCCTGAACCCATCCGGCTGCGTTGAATGCCTCTATGATCAACAGGCTCTTGATATACGGATTTACCGAGTGCATCGAGCCAGGAGAGCATATGAAGTAACGGGACTCCGAAGCGATGCGCCTGCCATAGTGAGAGAAGCAGGAATAAAAGAAAAATAGCTGAGAACATGGCGATTATGGACTTTAGTATCGTTCTTTCTTCCTCAGGAGGAAGCCAGCTACTGCCTGTAGCAACACCGCCAGCATTCGGAAGACTAATGACCCATGTACGACCTTTTTCTTCCATATACTCGGAGGAAAGGTGGTAGCCGTATCTTTCACTGTACATGGTGCGAAGGGAAAGCTCCTGAAGAGTATAGGCTGTCGGTGCAGATGTTGGACGATTGTAGGAAGCAAGCTCCGACCCGGTTGCATCCAGTAACTGTATGTAGCCACCAAGCTGCTTGAGACGGGCAGTGACCTCATGGGGCAGTATCAGCTTTCCATTCGAAGATAATGTTCCCTGACTGCTCACTGTTTTTAATAGGGTTCCCATCGGATTAGGCTGACCATATAGCAGTGTGAAAGTTCGACCATTCTTCTCCTGAACCCAAAGAGAAAGCCCATAGGGGAAGGAGCGGGTACCTGTCCAATAAGAGACGAACTCGCCGGGTGCATATTTCTTCGGTACATCTTGCGGTGTATTGTAGGACTGGTTCACCTGCCCGTTTTCGTCAAGACTTTGCAGCCAGCCGCCGTTTTTCTTGACCTGCTCTAGCAAAAGTGGATCAAATCGTATACCGTCCTTGCCTATTTCGGAGGACGCTACAAGCTGTTCTAATCCAGTAGAGGCAAAATCATTGGAGAGGCGGATATCGACCAAGCGTTGATACGCCCAAAAGAACGTAACAGCAGCAATCAGGAACGCAAAAGCTTCAGCGGTAGCCAACTGAAGCACGAATCGCATCATTAGCTTGCGTTTAATATTCATAATCGTTGGGAACTCCCTATTTTCGCTTGTACCAGCTTATAGCCAAGTCCTCTAACATTTACGATAAAGCTTGGATTGGCAGGATCAGGTTCGATTCGTTCCCGGATGCGATGAATATGTACCATGACGGTATTGTCATCACTTAATGCTTCTTCTCCCCAGACGGCTTCATATAGCTCGCTTTTACTGAAAATTCGATTGGGGTTTTTGCATAAGAAAAGCAATAATTGGAAGACTAGCGCAGGACAGGCTACGACTGTTTGCTCAACACGAAGCTCGCCGGCTGTTTCATCGATCTGAAAATGTCCATAGTCATAAATGGCGTTCATTTTGCTGGAGGGCTGTGCAGATCCATATTCTGTGGTTGTATTATTAACGGTCAAGTAACGCCGTAGTTGTGAACGTATGCGTGCGACAACCTCTAACGGATTAAACGGCTTGGTAATGTAATCATCGCCGCCAACAGCGAACCCAGTCAGCTTATCAAAATCAGATTCCCGAGCGGTTAAAAACAAGATGGGTGCATCCGTCGTTTGACGGAGAAACGGACATATTTCGATTCCACTGCGTCCTGGCAACATGACATCTAATATGATCAAATCGTAGATTTTTCCTTCACAGGCAGTAATGGCCGCTTCACCTGTCATCACTGTATCGACATTCGTGTAGCCTTCCTTATATAAGACGGTCAGCATGAGCTCAAGAATGGATTGCTCGTCGTCGACAAGTAAAATGGCCGCATTATTCATGCTTTCATTCCTTTCTTCTCTATCTTTATTCCTTCCATCCATCATATCATGATTCCTCAGGGATGAATGAAGCGTTGTCTTAACGGAAGCTTAATTGTGCTCTGTAGATCTGAAAAAGAGTTAAGGCTTAGTTAAAGTGATGTTACACGGGATCTAAGACCGTCTTGTTAGAATGGGGTAGATAAAATAATAATATACACAAAAATGGGGGTGCAGCAGTGAAGAAGGCAACTAGTAAGAACAGAATGGAAATCTTCCACTATGGCAAAATGGTACTGGTGGCAAGTGCGTTTGCTGCTTTTATAACGGCATGCGGAGGAGGAGGGAACTCGGAAGTGGCCAAAGACATACCCAATGAAACAACAAATACAAAGGACCAAACGGTGAAGCCAGACGAGGTACCGGAAAAACTGCTTGAGGGCAAGTATGCGGAGGTTTATGACCAATTCAGCAATGAGTTTAAACAACAACTGAGCGAAGCCGATTTTGTAAAAATGGCTCCTGATTCTCTAGAGGATGTTGATTCATTTAAGCAGGCGTCAGTCATGAAACTCAATGGCAGCGAACAACGTTCATGGATAAGCGACTCAGGGAAAATAGGTCTGATCATTGTTTTTGATGAGAAGGGAACTATATTAGGGCTTCAAGCCAAGAAACTTTCCCCTTCGCCGGAAACAGACAATCGCCTGACCAAATTCAAATACGATTGGCCATTGAAGGGGGAATGGTTTGTTACCTGGGGTGGAACCAATGCGCTTGTGAATTACCACTATGAATATGAAAGCCAGCGATATGCCTATGACCTTATACAGAAAAAAGATGGCTATTCCTATAAAGGTGATCCGCTGAAAAATACAAGCTATTATGCTTTCGGCCAACCGATTCTTGCGCCGGCAAGCGGAACCGTGGTCTCGGTCGTAAATAACATTCCTGATAACGAACCTGTGGGCGTGATGAACGAGAAGGTGCCTGCCGGGAATGAAGTTGTGATTGACCATGGCGGGGAATATAGCGTGCTAGCTCATATGAAGAAAGGCTCTGTTAAAGTGAAGGTAGGGGATAAGGTGAAGAGTGGCGATGAAATCGGGCTACTTGGTAATTCAGGCAATTCCAGCGAAGCCCATCTTCATTTTCAGGTGTCAGACGGTGCAGATTTATTCAAGTCTCGTTCGATCAATATCAATTGGAAGAACCGAATTGCTCCTGTGCAGGGAGAGACAATAAAAGCCGAGTAATTTCAAAAAAATTCAAACGCTCAGACAAAGGTTGATCTTCAGTTTTATGATGATCAACCTTTGTTTTTTTGTTATCCGACAACAAGTTATTGAAAAATATCGTCCTCATTACAAAACAGAATGCGATCATCAAGATACGGACTGGTGGCGCAAATCGGTGGTCTATCAGGTTTATCCCTTTGACAAAACTCAGGCAGATCTAAACTGGGAAAATCCGAAAGTACGTCAGGAAGTCGTAAAACTGCTGGAGTTTTGGGCTGAAAAGGGAGTCAGCGGATTTCGGATGGATGTGATTAATTTAATTTCCAAAGATCAGCGATTCCTGAGTGATGATCGCAGCTCGGCTCCGGGCGACGGACGCAACAATCACTTTGCCCCATATGCTTCCTACATGTGGCTCATTCGTTAGACGAAGTTTATAGTACAGCAACAAGCATAGCCCCAGGTGGCAACCTGGGCTGCTACTTCATTAAATTAAGTGGGGCGGATTAGATGTCGATTGAAAGAGTACAGGTGGAACGAATTATAGAAGCCGTTGGCGGCAAAGATAATATTGAGGCAGCTACCCATTGTGTAACCCGTCTGAGGTTTGCCCTCTATGATGACAAACTGGTCGATAAAGATGCATTGGATCAAAATGCTTTGGTCAAAGGCCAATTTTCCTCACAAGGACAGTATCAAACGTGGTAGTAGTGCTTAATTATGTCTATCTTGAAGATACCACCATGTTCCAGTACACCGAGTCAAGGCATCGGCTGGACAAATTCCAATTTGTCAACTTTGCCAGACGTGCTCACGGGGATGAGAAAAAATCGGATGTATCCAGAAACCCTGTTTAAAAAAACACTTGACATGAAACGCGTTACAAAACTTAGAATCTAATTTAGAAACACTTTATAACACATTAGCATAAGGGGACAAGGTCCTACCCTGGTTAATGAAAAAACATAAGTAAAGGCGGAGAGAACATGAGTACACAGTTTCCAAAAGATTTCCTGTGGGGCGGAGCAGTTGCTGCTAACCAGCTCGAAGGCGCTTATCAAGAAGATGGAAAGGGCTGGTCTATTCAGGATGTAACCCCTCGTGGTGGTTGGGGATCTGTTACGGATGTGCCGACAGAAGATAATATGAAGCTTATCGGTATTGATTTCTATCACAAATATAAAGAAGATATCAAGCTTTTTGCAGAAATGGGCTTCAAGGTGTTCCGGACCTCCATCGCCTGGTCACGTATTTTTCCTAAAGGCGACGAATTGGAACCCAACGAACAAGGTCTGCAATTTTATGATGATTTGTTCGATGAGCTTCATAAATATGGCATTGAACCGCTCGTTACATTATCTCACTATGAAACACCGTTACATTTGTCCAGAGAATACGACGGTTGGGTAAACCGCAAGCTTGTTGATTTTTATGAGCGCTATGCTACAACGGTATTTAACCGTTACAAAAATAAAGTAAAATACTGGTTGACATTTAATGAAATCAACTCCATTCTTGAAGCTCCATTCATGAGTGGCGGGATTAGCACACCAAAAGATCAGCTTAGTGAACAAGACCTGTATCAAGCCATTCACCATGAGCTTGTAGCAAGTGCAAGAGCGGTAAAAATCGCTCATCAAATTAACCCGGATTTCAAAATCGGATGTATGGTGCTGAGTATGCCTACTTATCCGTTGACACCTAATCCAGACGATGTGATTGCTGCGATGGAATTTGACCACAGAAATATGGCGTTTGCTGATATTCATGCCAGAGGCCAATACCCAGGCTACATGAAACGTTTCTTTAGAGAAAACGGAATCTCTATTCATTTTGAACCAGGAGATGCCGAAGATTTGAAGCATACCGTTGACTTTATCTCGTTCAGCTATTACATGAGCACATGTGAAACGGCTGACGAAGCGAAGAAAGCGAAAGGTGAAGGCAACATCCTAGGTGGTGTCAGCAATCCGCATCTTGAGGCAAGCGAGTGGGGCTGGCAAATTGATCCGCAAGGCTTGCGTTATGTACTGAACACATTCTATGACCGCTTCCAAAAACCACTATTCATAGTTGAAAATGGTTTGGGCGCCGTTGACGAGCTGATCACCAATGAACAAGGCGAAAAAACCGTTGAGGATGACTATCGGATCAACTATCTGAATGATCATCTGGTTCAAGTTGGCGAAGCCATTGACGACGGAGTAGAAGTTATGGGCTATACGTCTTGGGGTTGCATCGACGTTGTTAGTGCATCGACAGCTCAGCTTAAAAAACGTTATGGCTACATTTATGTAGATCGTCATGATGATGGAAGCGGCACACTTGAAAGATATCGGAAGAAATCGTTCCATTGGTACAAAGATGTTATTTCGACCAATGGTGCAAGCTTGCGACGGAAATAAGATGCTGCTTGCTTGACCAAGGCAGCAATTCAACGAAAAGGGATTTTATACAGCGACCGCTTCCTGCTATTGTGCAGGGAAGCGGTCGCTTCGTTTTGTTTGCATCACGTTCAGGCCCTTAGCTGATAATTTTATTACTGACGAGCGATTGTCGGAAAGGCTATGATACGGTGAGAAGCATATTCAGAAGGGAATGAACCATTATGAAGCTTATGTTTGTATCGGATATTCACGGCTCGCTGCACTGGTTACAGCTGACACTGGAAAAGTTCAGGGAGGAAAAAGCGGACAGACTTGTCCTGCTCGGAGACTATATGTATCATGGACCGCGTAATCGGCTACCTGAAGGGTATAATCCGGCGGAAGTGGCCGCTATGCTGAATCAGTACAAGTCTCATATTGCAGTGGCTGTACGCGGTAACTGCGATGCAGAAGTGGATCAGATGCTGCTGGAGTTCCCGATGATGGGCGATTATGCTTTATTGTACCATGAAGGTCGGCGCATCTATGTCACGCACGGACATGGCTTCAGCATCGGGAACTTACCACCACTGGAATCGGGGGATCTGTTCATCCAGGGACATACCCATATTCCGGTAGCGGATGTGGAAAAGGGCGTCTTCGTGCTGAATCCCGGCTCGATAGCGTTGCCGAAGGAAAACTATCCCCCATCCTATGGGCTATTGGAGGGACTGCAATTTACGGTTAAGGATTTTGATGGCGACACGATTAAAACGATCACATTTTCAGTGTAGTTCATTTTAGAGCTTGAATGGGATATGTTCAAAACTTTTGCGATCTGATTGAGACAAAGATCATATTATTGTATGATAGGAACGGAGTCCGTCCGTCTTGTTTATTAGACAACGTTTTCCAGTTACAGAAAAGACTCAACATTATGATGAAGAAAGAGAGCTTCAACACATGCAAATTAAGGATTCACATTATAAGATGCCGCCTGAATGGGCGCCGCATGAACGTACGTATATTTCCTGGCCTGTACAATCTTCCATGATTTACCCGGATTTGCATGCAGATGTGTGCAAGGGCTACGCTGGCATTGTACGCGCCATGGCTGAGTTTGAACCGGTTACCGTGGTCGTAAATCCAGCTGATTTAGAGAGCGTCCAAGCGTTCAAGTTCGGGGAACGGGTAGAGCTGCTACCGATAGAGCATAGTGATGCATGGCTGCGCGACAACGGTCCTACTTTTCTAACGAATGAGCAAGGGCAGTTGGCAGGTGTGAACTGGAAGTTCAATGCTTGGGGCGGCAAATACGCTCCGTGGGATCTGGACGATCAGGTAGCACCGCAAATTTTGGACACGCTTGGATTACCGAGGTTTGATGCACCGCTTGTGATGGAAGGCGGCTCACTGCACGTAGACGGCGAAGGCACACTTATTACAACAGAAGAGTGTTTGCTAAATCCAAACCGCAACCCGGAATTAAGCAGGGAAGAAATCGAACGGTATGTCTGCGAATATACAGGCGTTGAGAAAATGATTTGGCTGAAACGTGGACTTAGTGGTGACGAAACGGATGGGCATGTGGACAATATTGCTTGCTTTGCTGCGCCCGGCAAGGTCATTATGCAAGTATGCGATGATCCTATGGATGAAAATTACCAAATCACGCAGGAAAATTTGCGCATTCTGGAGCAGGCAACGGATGCAAAAGGCCGCAAGCTGGAAGTGATCCAAATCGGGCAACCTCCGCGCCTGGATTTTGACGACAGTCGGTTGACGCTGAGCTATATCAACTTCTATTTTGTGAACGGCGGGATTATTTTGCCCGTGTTTGGCGGCACTGCTGCTGAAAGCGACCGCGCAGCCGAGCAGGTGCTGGCAAATGTATTTCCGGAACGTACCATTCGTACCGTGGACGGCATGGCGGTCATCCGTGAAGGCGGTAACGTACACTGCACTACCCAGCAGATGCCCGCTGTAAATAATTGACCTATATAAATCCAAGAGGAGGACTGACGTGAGAAAAGTAAAAGTGGCAGCAACCCAAATGAGCTGCTCTACCAACATTGATGAAAATATAAGCAAAGCTGAGAAGCTGGTACGTGAAGCGGCTGCGCAAGGCGCGCAGATTATTTTACTTCAGGAATTGTTCGAGACTCCGTACTTCTGCCAGAAGGAAAAGTCCGATTATTTTGTATATGCAACCGAGCTCGAGCATAACAAGGCGGTCAACCATTTTAAGAAGATTGCCAAGGAATTGCAAGTTGTGCTGCCAATCAGCTTTTATGAGAAAAAAAACTACGCCCGCTACAACAGCCTTGCTGTGATTGATGCGGACGGTGAAGTGCTGGGTAAATACCGCAAGAGCCACATCCCGGACGGTCCCGGGTATGAGGAAAAGTTTTATTTTAATCCGGGCGATACTGGTTTTAAAGTGTGGAATACACGATATGCCAAAATTGGAATAGGCGTATGTTGGGATCAGTGGTATCCTGAAGCTGCCCGTTGTATGGCGCTGATGGGTGCAGAAATTTTGTTCTATCCGACAGCAATTGGTTCGGAGCCGCAGGATTCTTCCATTGACTCCAAGGATCACTGGCAGACTTGCATGCTCGGTCATGCTGCTTCCAATCTGATGCCAGTTGTTGCTTCCAATCGCATTGGAATGGAGACAGATGAGGACTCCAGTATCACATTCTACGGTTCATCCTTTATTGCTGGGCCACAGGGTAACAAAATTGCAGAAGCTGGTCGTACGGATCAGGAAGTGCTTACTGCTGAATTTGATCTGGACGAGCTGGAAGTGGGGCGGATTGAATGGGGCATTTTCCGTGACCGCCGCCCGGAACTATATAAAATGATTGCTACCTATGATGGTGATTTAAAAGTATAACCTTTATACGAATATAGACAAAGTTCCCCTTGCTGATAAGCCAAGGCGTTTCCCACATTCGGATTCGCTCGGCTTTTCGGGAAGGGGATTTTTGGAATTCTCCGAGCACTTTGCAAAGCTACAAAATAATAATTTGCCCTATCGTACATGAGGTGTATACCCTTAAGTACGATTTTTTTATTTGGTATTCGATTTAAGATGAATATAAGAAATCTAAGTACATTAGCAGGATGCTCATAATGCGAATTTTCTTTTTATGATATGAAGGGCGTGGTCAGTTGAAGAAGTTCATTAAATATGTAAAGATAGAAGGGATTGGTTTTAATGACTAATCACACTTCCCAAATCAACAAGTTTTTTAAATGGTGTATAGGCATTATTTTTGTTCTCATCATTATATATTTGTGCACACGGGTCAATTTTTTATTTAAACCGCTAACTTCTTTAATCAGCATTGTCTTACTTCCATTAATATTGTCTGTTTTTTTCTATTATCTTCTGCGTCCGTTGGTAGATGTACTGGAAAAACACAAGTTAAATCGTTCTCTTGCGATCATACTCATTTATATCGCCATTGCAGTCATTTTAGCTGTCTTTGTTGTTGGTATTTGGCCTTCCATACGTAACCAAATGATCAATCTGGTGGAGAGCGCACCCAGTCTATTTAGTACATTAAGTAAAAAAGTTCAAGAATTAGAACAGAACGAGGCACTTTCTGCCATTTTCCCGGGCGACGTTAATCCACTGTCACACCTAACCGAATACTTGAACAAAGGTTTCTTTTTAATTACGGATTATGTAACCGGATTGTTTAGTCTTGTTTCCAATGTAACAATCGCATTGTTTACCTTCCCTTTAATCCTTTTTTACATGCTGAAGGAAGGGAACAAATTCGGCCGCACACTGGTTAGTTTTGTCCCTAAACGCTTTCTAATAGCTGCAAACGAGGTTTTGGATGATATTGATAGTGCGCTTGGCAGCTTTATTGTGGGAAGGGTAGTTATTAACTTGGCACTTGGTGTGTTAATGTATTTGGGATTCTTATTAATCGGATTGCCATATGCACTATTATTAACCGTGGTTGCGGTGATTATGAATTTTATTCCTTTTGTCGGCGCTATTTTATCATCAATCCCTATTGTTATTATTGGCTTCATTCAGTCACCGACTGTTGCTATATGGTCACTTATCGTTATTCTTTTGGCCCAGCAAATACAAGACAATATCATTTCTCCTTATGTATTCGGTAAGCAACTGGATGTTCACCCTTTGACAGTCATCATTCTCGTGCTGATTGGAGGAGATTTGGCAGGAATTACTGGAATCGTGCTGGCGATCCCATTATACATGATTATTAAAGTCATCTTTAGTAAGGTGTATTTTCTTTTTTACAGAGAAAAATGGGAAAATTTATAATTGATATTGAATATTTAGCATACGAATATCTATTTTTACCCAAACGTACACACGTCCTCGCCCATGTGTACGTTTTTTTTAACTCCACCATTTTGTAAAATGGCTTGAGAATAGTCTTACTTACTTTTAACTAAGCTACAAAGTGATAAAATATAAATATAATGTTTTTTGTAATCATTTGAGTTGGACCAAAGGAATAAAGAGGTGGACTATGGGCAACGAATCCAAGGAACAAGACCAAGATGTAGACTTAAAGATACACAGTGGAGAACATGATCGACTTGATATATCCAGAGTTCCTATTATATTATGGATCATTTTGATCTATCTCGACGGGATTATTTTTCAAAATGTTCCCCCACTACTACCGCTACAAATTATATTGTTTACTTTGACAATATTTTTGCACGTACTTTTGTACTGGCATGCTCGTAAAATTCTACAGTACTTTTCATGGATTTATTTTATTATTCAAGCAGTAATTATCTTTTCAAGCGCATTTCTCCTGCCTGAAAGTTTTCCGATTGTGCTGATTGGATTAATCCCGATTTTAATCGGGCAGAGCATAGGTATTTATTATCAAACGAAAAAAGTTGTGTTGGTGTTTTTTAGTTTCTATCTTCTTTTTTGCGTTGCTATTATATGGCACCAAGATGGCAAGAACTCCGTGCTGTTTATTGGCTTGCTCATTCTTATTGTTATTGTCGTAGTTGCATATGCTATTCTTTTTTTCAGGCAAGTCAATGCGCGGATTCGTATCCAAAACTTTCTTACTGAATTGGAGCTTGCACATCAAAAAGTGGAAGAGCTTACGTTGGCCAACGAGCGGCAACGCATGGCCCGGGATTTGCATGACACACTGGCTCAAGGTCTTGCTGGCCTGATTATGCAGCTGGAAGCCGTAGATGCCCATCTGACAAAAGGCAGCTCACAGAGAGCACATGAAATCGTTCAGCAGTCCATGTCCCAGGCACGCAAGGCGTTGGCTGACTCACGCCGGGCTATAGATAACCTGCGTTCAAAATCGGCCTCGGAAGTCGACTTTGCTGATGCAGTCCGGGAAGAAGCGCAGCGCTTTACGATGGCTACTGGAATCCGAACAACACTGGACATCAGGATCAAATCCTCGGTATCCAGGCTATGGATGGAACATGGGCTACATATCATAAGTGAATGTCTAACGAACGTAGCCAAGCATTCGCATGCCAAGAACGTATGGCTCTATATTTTGGATGCACATGGTACAATTTTTATAGAGATTCGTGACGACGGAAAAGGATTTAACCCGGATATTATCGCCAGACAAGCAGGACACTATGGATTAATAGGCATTCATGAGCGTGCGCGTTTGCTGGGTGGAACCATTAATATCAACAGCACAGTAAGAGAAGGGACGTCAATTAAAGTAGAGGCTCCCCTTACTAAAGGAGACGTATCATGAAATTTAAAATATTAATTGTAGATGATCATTGGGTGGTTAGAGAAGGGCTAAAGCTTGTTCTAGAGACAAATGACAGCTACGAAGTTGTTGGTGAAGCTGAGGAAGGGGAAACAGCTCTTACGATGATTGAGGAGCTTCATCCGGATGTAATACTAATGGACCTATATATGCCCCAAATGAGCGGGCTGGAGACGATGAAAGCTTTAAAGGAGAGGCAAAATGATACGCCGGTTATTATCCTGACTACCTATAATGAGGATGATTTAATGATACAGGGACTATCCTTGGGAGCGAAAGGATATTTATTAAAGGATACCAGCCGTGAAAATTTGTTTCGGACTATTGAATCAGCATTAAGAGGAGAGACACTTCTTCAGCCGGAAATTACAGCAAGAGTTTTTGCTAAAACAAGTGAGAGAGAGCTCAAGAGCGAGCAGCGTGAAGAGCCTACAATCCTGACCGAGAAAGAAAGGAACATATTACAGTCTGTTGCACGGGGACTTAGGAGCAAAGAAATTGCGTTCGACATGGGGATTTCAGAGCGCACCGTGAAAGCACATTTAACGAACATTTACAATAAACTCGGTGTAGATTCCCGATCTGAAGCGGTGGCCGTGTCTCTGGAACGAGGCATTCTGCATCTTTAAAAATCGTAAATAAAAACATATATTCATTTTATTTTGCCCTATCGTACATAAGGTGCTTGCCCTTATGTACGATTTTTTTGTTTATAAACTGCTGTACTCTTAAAAGAGAATAAATGCAGTCTAAACCATGGATTGCTGAAACTGCTTAGAGGAAGTTGAGGAGGATGAAATTGTTGAATAGGACACGAATCAAAATGCTAGTCACGGGAATAACTTTCGCTATGGTGGTTTCCGGTTGCTCAAGCGCTTCGGAGGATTCCACTGTAAAATCCAGTCAGCCGGTAGAAATTCAAAAAGTAACGATGAAGCCTTTGGCTAATGAATTTAATCTGGCGGGAACATTGCAGGCCAGCAATCAAACCGCTGTTTCCTTAGAAGCGAATGGACGTATTTTAAATACAACGGTTGAAGTGGGAGATCAGGTACATAAAGGGGCTGTCCTTGCAAAAATGGACACAACCACTTATCAGTTGCAGCTTGCTCAGGCCAAGGCAACTATGGAGAAGGCGAAAGCCGGTGTTAGCCAAGCGGACGCTTCTGTTCAATCGGCACATGCAAGCATTCGTAATGCACAATCCCAGATTAATTCAGCCCAATCTAAATTGCAGGAATTGAACAATGGAGCCAAAAAACAGGAAATTGTACAGGCGCAAAATGCGGTTACTGCGGCAACCAATATGTACAACAAGAAAAAGGCAGATGCCGCCCGAACCCAAAGTCTATTTCAGGCAGGGGCCGTATCATTAACGGAAAATGAAAATGCGCAGCTGGAAGTAACGAACGCACAAAAAAGTTTAAGTGATGCGCAAGAGCAATTGTCCCTTTTGCTTGCAGGGGCTTCCCAGGAACAGCGTACACAAGCTTCGGCTGGCGTCGATCAGGCCAGAGCAGGGCTGGAATCAGCTATGGCTACTCAGCAACAAGGGCTAGCGAGTAAAGCTCAGGCACAGGCTTCCTACGAGGATGCGGTAGCTGCTTATGAGCAAACGGCTTTAGCTCTTAAGAAAGCTACTTTAACATCCCCCATAGCTGGTGTTGTAATTGAGAAAAAGGTATCTGATGGTCAACTGGGCTCCAGCGGGAGTGAGGCGTTTATTGTCGGAAATATTAGTACCTTAAAAGTGCTCCTCCCCGTACCGGATAGTGAAATCTTGTCGTGGAAGAAAGATCAAAAAGTAAATATATCTTTATATAATGAAATTAGAACAGGAACTGTTACCCAGATCTATCCATCGACTAACTCCAAAACGGGTAGCATCAATGTGGAAGTGAGCATTTCCAACCCCGAACTCAATTGGAAGCCTGGTCAAGTCATTAGTGCATCTAAAAGCATAAATCAAAACGAAGCGCTTTTAGTGCCCGTAGAGGCCGTAATTAGTACGGGAAATGAACCCTATGTCTTTAAGGCTGTAAATGGAAAAGCCGTTAAAACAGCGATTAAACTGGGGAAAGTGACTAATAATCAGCTCGAAGTTGTCTCTGGACTACAGGCGGGCGATCAAATCGTTACGCAAGGAGCAGGAACCTTATATAATGGTGATTTACTCGGGAATGATGTACTTGGGAAATCGGAGGAGTCGTCCGAATGATTAAATATATCGTTAAAAAACAGAAAATCACACTTATTTTCTTTGGCATGTGCTTTTTGCTAGGAATTTACAACTTTGCATCGTTACCTAAACAGGAGATGCCTGATGTTGTTCCTATGGGAGCCAGTGTCACAACCGTGTATCCGGGGGCCTCGCCTGAAAGAATCGAGCAAACCATTACGAAAGTTTTGGAACAGAAAATTAAAGAAGTGCAAGGTGTCAAAACGATTTCTTCCACTTCGTCAAAAGGCCAATCCAGTATAAATATAGAAGCTTTGAATGAGGCCGATCCGACAAAAGTATGGGCTGATCTTCGTACAAAAGTACAGGATGCACAGTCTGAGCTTCCGGACGATGCGATGCAGCCCATTATCAATGATAGCATGGCAGGCTCCTTCATCGGATCATACGCAATCACTTCTGATAACGTTGAAAATTTGTATGCGTTAAATGAGTTGATGAACACCTGGAAAGATCAATTAAAAACGGTTTCAGGTATTTCAAAAGTTAATATTCAAGGAATTCCAGAACAAGAAGTACGGATAAGCCTAAACACTCAAAAAATGCAGCAATATGACATCTCCTGGGAACAGGTCCTTCAAGCCATTAAAAATGAAAATGATAGAGTGCCTACAGGAAGTCTGGATTTCAATCAGCGTACCTATCAGCTAACGGTAGATGCTTCAACTGATCCGAATGTTTTAAATAACGTTCAGATTTCAAGCAACGAAGAAGGGTTTCCTATAGCCTTGAAGGATATAGGTACGGCCTCACTTGTTTTTAAAAAAACGGAGAGTTATACGTATGTGAATACCAAGCCTGCTATTTCAATCAGTTTGAGTGGAGATACAGGCACAGACGTACCAACGGTATCCAAAGCGGCGACAGCCAAAATCAACGAGCTTGCGAGTAGCTTGCCAAAGGATGTACATTTTGAACTGCTGTTTGCTCAAAATGATCGCGTAAGTGAAATCTTTGGTAATCTGTCCAAAGAAATGATGATTGCTATTGCATCAGTTATTGTTATTTGTACATTAGGCTTAAACTTGCTAACCTCTGCATTTGTGGCCTTGGCTATCCCTGTTTCTATTGCCATCGGTTTTATTGTCTTGCCGATGACAGGAACGACGCTGAATCAAATTTCAGTCATCGGATTAATCATTGTACTGGGGATACTGGTTGATGATGCCGTTGTGGTAAACGACAACATTGAACGCCGACGCTCTGAATTTGGAGAAGATGCTACGGAGGCGGCAATTAAAGGAACAAAAGAGGTATCCTTATCGATCATTACAGCCACGCTGGCTACAGTTGCAGCATTTGCCCCGCTTTTATTTCTGCCGGGCAATATGGGAGACTTTATTAAACCGATCCCTACCGTTATTTCGTTAACGATGCTGGCTTCCATGATTATGTCGCTTACGATCATTCCTATTTTCCGTCAATGGTATGATAAACGAAGTAAGGGCAAAGAACGTAGCAAACCGACCAAGCCTCCGGGGCTCCTTGGCAATCAAATTCAGTCCCTCTCTAATGCATACGCTAAAAACTGGATGCCAAGAATACTGCGTCGACCACTTTTCACTGCGCTTATTGGTCTTATGATTGGTACGGCAGCTTATGGACTGCTTGCTATTGTGCCCATTCAATTATTTCCTGAATCGGACCAGCCGGATGCCACAATCAACGTAACGATGCCAGAAGGAACGTCATTGCAGGCAACCAATCAGGTTATAACTGAGATTGAGAACTGGGTTAAGAAGCAGCCAGAAACAGAACATCTGGCAGCAACGGCAGGTGGTGGAGCACCTCAAATGTACAGTGACATAGTAGCCGGTAGTGGCTCCGTGGGCGCGGTGCACGGTCAACTTGCTGTTGTTGGAAAAGAGGGAGTCTTTGATATCAAAAAAACGGTGGACAGCTGGACAAGTACACTGCAAGCCAAATATCCAGCAGCATTAATAAGTATACGTGTTCCTCAATTAGGTATCCCAGTCGGCAGCGCAGTGTCTATCCGTATTAAAGGAGAAGACCTTGGTAAGCTGCAAAACATGACAGCTAAAATAAAAGAAATCGTTGCGGGAACTCCCGGGGCTGTAGATGTGACCGATAACATGGGGATGCAAAGCTATAATTTGAATTTTCAAGTCAACCAGCAGGCCTTGGATAAATATCAGGTCAACTATTCCAACTTAACCCGCACTTTGTTGCTAATGGGTGACGGAGTGAAGGTCACGGATTTTGATACGGGTAAGGAACTGCTTGATATCAATATGTACATGGATAAACCTAACCATGATCCTGAGGTATTATTCCAACAGCTGAGTGTCACTAATGCGGGAGGAGAGCAGGTCCCGTTATCCCAGTTAGCCACGATGAAACCGGATTTTTCCATTCAGCAAATTCACCGCTATGATTTGGAACGGACGGTAACAATCTCAGCCAATGCAAATGGGCGTACGGCTACGGAGCTCACCCAGGATATCCACAGCAAGCTTACAAGTACACATTTCGATTCGGGGTATACTTGGGAAATGGACGGGGAAACATCTACGCAGTCCGATTTGTTTAAGGATTTGGGGAAATTAGCCGTTATCGTTGTTTTTCTCATTCTGCTCTTGATCACCATGCAGTTTTACTCGGTTTCCACACCGCTCATTATTATGACGACTGTTTACCTGGCAGCAGCAGGAGGAGTGCTTGGAAGCTTTATTACAGGTATGCCAATCGGCTTTATGAGTATCATGGGTATCATTTCCCTTGCCGGTATCGTCGTGCGTAATGGTATTGTATTGATCGAGTTTATTGAAGACGCGCGGCGTGAAGGCGCCGAATTAACAGAAGCCATCTTAATGGCATGCTCTGCCCGTTTTCGTCCGATCTTTCTCACCTCGCTAACTGCGATCGTCGGTATGATACCGATTGCTACGATGGGAGAAATTCTATTCAAGCCATTGGCAGCGACCATTATATTCGGACTGATTTTTTCAACCATTTTAACGTTGTTTGTAGTTCCGACTCTTTATATGGTCGTAGCTCAACTGAAGCTGAAACGGAAGCAGAAGAAAGAAATGGATGGCAAATAACGATAGCACATAATTATGCTTGAAAATTACCCGATCGTACATTAGGCTGTTGCCCTAATGTACGATTTTTTTCTTTTGCTGGCGTAGTACAATGAATAATTAAGAGAAGTCTTATTATTCAAAAGCAGTATAAACAGAATTTTAGATGGTACCAAAGGAGAGCATTGTATGACTGAAAACGAGCAGCACGGCCACATTCTAATATCAGATGATGTTCTATCCCAAATTACTGGTTTGGCGGTATTGAAAATTTCCGGAATATCAGCAATCTACGGAGGGATTTCAAAAGAAGCAATCAAACGTCCGAATAGAAAAAATTTCAAAAAAGGAATTTCAGTGACAGTAAGCCCGGATGAAACGATTATTGATCTCAAAGTAGTCGTCGATTACGGATGCTTCATTCATGAGGTGGCCCGAGAGTTACAGCAAAATGTTATGGAGGATATAACTACTATGACAGGATTATCAGCAGTCGTGGTGAACGTCAAGGTGGAGGGAGTTGCTCGCATACCGAATCCCTGAAGTGAAAGAGCCAACGGTCGTTCAAAAATACATCGAGAAGTTGGTAAATGATGAGATGGTTCAACGCGCTGTGGCAGACAGGGTTTGAAGGAAGCGAAAGTGAAGATACTTAAATTATCGGATGAATGATGAAACAAGGCAGACCAGAGAAGCTGACTGCCTTGTTTTAATTGTTTTATCGTCCTATTATTGGCACTGGATTCATCCATTATACGCGCGGGATAGCCTTAAGGCGGAAGGTAGAGCTGACAAAATCTCCTGTCAGATCCGAGACAACAAGCCCAATTTTCATTAAGCGGTCACCTCCAAAGATTTCGCCGCCGAACGCTTCGCGGAAGGGGGAACCACCGTCTTCCGCCAAGGTATTACCCGTATCTGCTGCACCGGTTTCGATCTTGTACTTTTTCTCTGGATCAAGTCCTTTTAAGGTTAATCGTAGGATTGGCCCATTGGGCTCAGCCAGTACGCGGAAATAAGCAACAAACGCTTCCGACTGGTCCTCGCTAACGAACATCCAAGCTGTATCGCCTCGGCCTTCAAACGGGCTAAGAAGCCGATACATATTCCCCTGCTGTACAAGGGAACGAATTTCCTTATACTGTGCGATTTGTTTGGCAGCGAGCTCTTTTTCTTCCTTAGTAAATGCAGTAAGGTCAAGCTCGTAGCCAAAGTTGCCACTCATTGCCACGTCACCGCGTATGGCGAGGGAGGTCATTCGTCCCACTTGATGATTGGGTACGCTCGATACGTGTGCACCCATGGTGCTGGCTGGATACACGATGCTTGTTCCGTACTGGATAGCCAATCTTTCAATTGCATCGGTATCGTCGCTGGTCCATGTTTGCGGCATATAGTAGAGCATTCCGGGATCAAACCGTCCGCCTCCTCCGGAACAGCTTTCGAACAAGATGTCCGGGAACCGGGAGGTCAGACGTTCCAGCAGATCGTAAAGTCCAAGCATATAACGGTGTGCGGTTTCCTTTTGCCGTTCGCTAGAAGCTGCAGCCGATGCAATCTCCGTCATATTACGATTCATGTCCCACTTGACATAAGTAATCGGAGCGATCGAAAAAACGGAGCTAAGTGTATCGTACAAATAGTCGCATACTTCCTTGCGGGAGAGATCGAGCACTAACTGGGATCGACCCTCCGTCCGCCGCCGCCCCTTAGCATGCAGGCACCAGTCAGGATGCTTGCGGTACAATTCACTATCAGGAGATACCATTTCCGGCTCTACCCACAAGCCAAACTGTAATCCTTGTTCATGAACCCTCTTGGCTAGGTCGGAAAGACCTCCAGGCAGCTTGCGGCTGTTTTCAAACCAGTCTCCAAGCGAATTATCATCGTTGTCGCGTTTGCCAAACCAACCATCATCCAGAACAAAGAGCTCAATACCGAGGGGGCCCGCTTCCTTAGCAATCGCTTCGATTTTATCGGCGTTGAAGTTGAAATAGGTAGCTTCCCAATTGTTTACGAGAATAGGGCGCTCTTTGTCACGATAAGCCCCCCTGGACAGTCGAGTGCGGTAGAGACGATGATAAGTGCGCGACATACCTCCAAGACCTTCTTCCGAAAAGACCAGAACGGCTTCGGGGGTCTGGAATGATTGACCCGGTTCAAGTCGCCAGGAGAAGTCAAAGGGATTGATTCCGATACTTACACGGGTTTGGTTGAACTGCTCTACTTCTGCCTGTGCGACGAAGTTGCTGCTGTAGACCAGACTGAAGCCGTACACATCTCCGCGATCTTCAGTTGCATCCGGACGAAGCAGTGCCAGAAAGGGATTCATCTGATGGCTGCTGGAGCCACGCCGGCTTTCCAACCGAATGGCCCCAGGTCCGAGGTCGCGGCGCTGGATATGTCTTTCTCGCACCCACGCTCCGGACAGGTAGAGAGCCTGGTAGTTGGAATCGGCGAAATCGACAGAGGCGCTCATTGCATGCTCAATATTCATGACAGCGCTTCCCTTATGCTCCAAAAGAGTAGACCGGGCAATAGCGCTGTGATTCGCAAATACGGTATAGAGCAGTGTCGTCTTAAGACCCGAGTATTTGTCCTCAAGGATTAGAAAGAGGGTTGCCGCTTCATCATCCGATTCCGCATAGACGGCAGGAAGCCCTTCGAGCTGTGGCTTACCCGCTACAATACGGTACCCACTATATTGTAGCTCCGTAATCCGGGTTCCGTCCGCGAGTGTAGCCTGGTAAGCAGGCTGACGAAAGTCGCTTGTTCCATACTGAGGATATTCCTGGGGAAGCGTATCCAGGGAAATCGTACGATTGGAAGGAACAGGATTGGGAGAAAAGGAGCACCGCTCCCTAAGCTCCAGTATACTTGCCAGACTTTTGTCATGAAGAAGTCGGGCTCCCCAATAAACATGTGCGGGATATCCTTCTACAAGCTGGATAATATAACTGCAATCCTTGGACTGCAGATGGAACAGGCCAAGCGTCTCGTCTACATGAATGTTCATGGTATTCACTCCTTGAGGGTTCCTGATATCAATTTGTTTTCACGTAAGGATTTTATCAAAAGAATTGAGAATTTCACTTGCTGATTTTAGCCGTTTCTGCATGAACTCTCTCGTATGACAAGCTTAGTCCCGATCACGCTGTGTGCAGGTGGTTCACGTCCCTCAAACCGTTCAGAGAGCAGTTGAACGGCAGCCTTTCCCATCTCTTCGGGGTAGGCACGTACGGTGGTGAGCGGAGGCTGTACGAAGGCCGCCATCTCAATGTCGTCGAAGCCGACGACAGCCATATCCTCGGGCACCCGGATTCCATGTCCATGCAGGGCACGAAGGGCTCCGATGGCCAGCGGATCGCTTGCAATGAAGCAAGCCGTCGGTCTTTCCTGTTCGGTAAGGAGATTGTTCATCATCAGATATCCATCCGCGGTACTCCATGCGCCTACACGGACGAATTGAGGATTGTACAATCCCTGTTCCCGCATGAACCGTTCAAAATAATGCGCACGTCGCTCTCCATCGCTTTTGCCGCCGATAAACCCGATGTGTTGGTGGCCAAGCTCGATTAGATGTCCGAGTGCCTGATCAACAGCTTGACGGAAGTGGAGGCGTACAGAATCGTACTCCAGCTGTTCATGGTATTGGTCCACAAGAACAATGGAGTTCTTGTCGGGATGCAATTTGATTACCTCTTCAGGATCGACCCCGCCCACAACTATCAGACCGTCCGTCTTCTGCAAGGTGGAGATGGAAGAGCGGCCCCGCAGGGTCTGTCCCAACGTCAGGCCAAGCTCTTCACAGCGCAGCTCGATTCCACGACGGATCGAGGCGTAATACGGATCGTCCCGTTCCTCTTCAATGGAACACCACAACAGGAGGGAGACCGTCTTTCCAGCACGTTCCTTGTTCTGCTTTAATTGTCTCAGCCGGGAAGGCTTATACCCAAGCTGTTTGGCAATCGAAAAAATTCTGTTTCTGGTGTCCGGGCTCACAGCCAGAGACTGATCGTTATTTAAAACCCTTGAAACTGTTGCGGCAGACACTCCCGCTTCGTGGGCAATGTCTTTTATGGTTGCCAAAGAGCTCACACCTTTTTAGTTAATAATTTTACTAAAAATCAACTTCATCCTAACACATCCCCTTTATGCTTTCAAGAGGGCTGTTGAATTTACTTTTAATCTACTACTTTCGTCTTTTACATCTAGAGTAGGGCTGAGAGATTTCCTAACACCAGATCCGAACTTCCCGGTTTTCCTTGTTTTTGCCTGTCTGGGTGCTAGCTTTTTGTGTGAAAGATAGAGAATGTAAAGCAGCGTTTCTTTTAGAATTCGCTACTGATTTTGGTGGCTTATTTTTGCATACTCGGATCATTGTATATCCGAAATGGATCAGGTTGAAAGCCCTTAGGAATCCGCTTGTACAACCGACGAATTCATGTGGCCTGTCAGTCGTTGTGGAGGGAAAACCGTTCGCACTGGTGCAATGATAATAGCAGCGAATAAGACTTTGACCAGATCCCCGATAATGTAAGGATAGAAACCCTGAATCATGGCTTCGGAGAACGACATTTTATAGGCAAAGGCAAGCCAGGGCACACCTGAAACATAGATCAGCATTGAACCGAACATCTCAAATACGATAAATGCCAGAAAGTAACCGAAGAAGCCTTTCAGTTTGATTCGAGCGAGTAGCCATCCAATCAGGAGAGCGGATATGGGCCACATCATGACGTATCCTCCTGTAGGACCCAGAAGAACGGCCAGCCCTCCGGTTCCATGCAGAAGAGGGAAGCCAAGTGCAGTCAAAATAACGACCAGAGCAATGCTTAGAAAACCGTACAATGGGCCCAGCAATCCTCCAGCCAGCATCACGGCAAGAGTCTGCAATGTAATCGGGACAGGTGAGAAACCGATCGGAATGCTTATGTAACCGAAAAGGACAAGTATGGCTGCCATGAGCGCGCTAAATACAATACCTCGCAAAGATAATTTCATGTTTGAACATTCCTTTCGATTTTGGTAGTCTTATTGTTAACCAAATAAATATGATTCGGTTAACGATTTGGATCGTACCACAAATGAATCAAAAGGGAAAGGACCCATTTGCGATGCAAGACGTTGTACCATTAATCACGCTGGAGAATGCTCGTGTTCATTATGAGTCAGAGTCTGGACGTGTTCGTAAGGCGGTTGATGGTGTTTCCCTGAAACTGCATGCAGGAGAATGGATCAGTGTTGTAGGATCCAATGGAAGCGGCAAAAGTACGCTGGCCGGGCTGTTGATTGGGTTCACTCCGTTATCCGGTGGAGCAAGGCAGGCTTCTTCAGAACTTGTCGTTCGTGGAGTCCTGCAGCAGCCTGATGTGCAGGTGCTCGGTGACACCATTGAAGAGGAATTTCATTTCGCCTTATCTCCATTGCTTGGATCCGTAGACGAACAATTACGGCGTAGAGAACACGCATTACATACCGTAGGGCTTGACTTCTCGCCGGGAGCGGCAATCTCACAGCTGTCTGGAGGGCAAAAACAATTGCTCAACATTGCGGTAGCGCTGGCAGCCAAACCGGACGTACTCATTCTGGACGAACCAACAGCCATGCTGGATCCCGGTGCGAGAGAACGAATGGAAGCCATTATGCATGCCGTTGTCCGCGAGGGGACGGCGGTAATCTGGATTACACATCATCTGGAAGAAGCCACCTTGTGTGATCGAATCATTGCTATGGAACGAGGACGTTGTGTGTATGACGGAGTGCCTTCGTCCTTCTTTTATGGACGTGAGAAGGAGGTGATCCCTGCCAAAGAAGATGAGCAGCGATCACCTTGTGAGCGACTTGGGCTTGCTCCACCTTTCACTGTGCAAACGGCGCTTCTGCTGAAGCAGCAAGGCATGCTCCGTCATGCCGCCCCACTGCGACCTGAGCAGCTGGTTAAGGAGGTAGCCTGTTGCATATCGAATTGAATCATTTAAGTATAGCAGCGCCAGAACCCCATAAACGTGCACTGCTTCAGGATGTGTCCGTTACAATGAACAGTGGGGAAATCACTCTGCTGCTGGGTTGCACAGGGTCGGGAAAAACTACGCTGCTGCAAACGATAGCTGGCCTAACACCACCAAATGCAGGGAGTATTCTGCTGGATGATGAGCCCTTCTGGCAAAACGGAAAAGTGCCGCAGTCTATTCTTTTGCGGATAGGGCTGGTATTTCAATTCCCGGAGCAACAGCTGTTTGCCCGAAGCGTTCAGCGTGAATTCGCGTATTCTCTCCGTCCATATCGAATGACCGAGGAGCAAAAGAAACGCCAAATTGCCAGTACCCTCGAACAGTGGGACCCTCCAGCAGGCAAAGAGTCGAAGCGGCAGTTCAATCTGGACAGATCGCCATTTGCACTGAGCGGAGGAGAACGGAGAAGACTTGGTCTTGCATTGGGAACCGCTGTTGAGCCGCATTGGTTGCTTCTGGATGAACCCAGCGCCGGATTGGAAGCGCAAAGTGTAGTGCTTCTGCTCAAAGCGCTGGATCAGCATCGACATGCAGGCGGGGGAGCCGTTGTGGCTACGCACGACATGGATACGTTTTTGCCGCATGCGGATCGGGTTCTTTTGCTTCGGGAAGGGTGTCTGATCGCTGATCTGACACCCAAAGAACTCCATTCACGGCCAGACCTGCTGGAGCAGGCTGGGCTTGGGCTGCCACCTTCCATGCGGCTGGCACAGCAATTCGCCGCTGCAGGTATTGAGCTGCCTTTTACCGCATTGACGCCAGAGGAGATGGCTGAACATATCGTTTTTTCCAGGTTACATGGATGGGATGTGGTGCAGGAGTTCAAGTCGAATGACGAGCTGCGTGCAGCAGAAAAGATGGAACAGGAAAAGGTGCACACCAATGAATCGGCAACTTCTGCACTGGCTCAAGGTAGTAAAGCCCCAGAAATTACTAATCCGGCATCAGCGGACAGTCAGGCAGTTTCAAGCACTGGATTGTACGGTGCCATGGACCCGCGTCTCAAATGGATTTTGTATATTTTGCTTGCGACTGCGTCGATGCTTCAACATCGCTGGTTGGGACTGTCACTCACATTGGTGCCGGTAGCGCTGGCACTAGCTGCTCTGCCTCGACAAGCTCTGGCTGGCTGCGTGAAGTTAATGAAGCCGCTATTGTTGTTTTTTCTCGTATCCACGGCTTTGTCAGGAACAACTCTTTCAACAGAAAAGGGCGGTCTCCAATTCGGTTTCTCCCTGATGCAGGCGGAGGCTACTTTGCTGAATGTGTACCGTTTGTTTATTGTCACCTTGGCCAGTCTCTGGTTTTCGCTGACTACGCCTTATGGACGCATGGTGGAAGGACTGAACTGGGTGCTTGGTGCTGGCAAAAAATTGAGGCTTCCCGTTACCTCGTTTGCACTTGCTGTATCATTAATCTTTCGGTTCATCCCGATGATCTGGAGTGAATGGCAGCGATTCTCGCTGATTGTCCGGGCACGCGGCAAAGCTGCGCTACGACCAAATACGGTGCGGGTGCGGGATCTTGGACCGATGGTGATTCCCTTGCTGATGTCGCTGTTCCAGCGTGCGGAGGACATGACGATCGCGATGGAAATGCGGAAAGTTAGAGAGCATTCCCTGCTAGGAGCACGTTCCACCTTGCTGATATGGTCCAAGCGGGATACGATGATCTGTATCATAGGCCTTATTGTTTTTGCATTATTTATATCAATTCGGAATCTCTGAAGAAGAAAATTATTGCGACAGAACCAAACCTGAATCAGAGCCTGAAACGCAGTGCTTTTTAAACATCATGCATAAATGAATACGTTTTCGCTCAAAATAGGCTTGCTTTGATATCTCAAAGCGGATAGGGAGGGGCAAAACGATGAAGGATAAATTTTTGCAGGAAGAAAGGCAAGAATATACGGATGTATCTACGGTGGAGTCACAGCAAAATGATCTGGCTCTCGAAGAGTTCCCTGAAGGTTCTTACGGTTCATCTCTGATGTCTGAATCTCTTGGAAAAAGCTCGCCGTGGCGAGTGGATCAGAGAACTGCGCATCGTTTTGATTATGAAAATCATGAATTGCATGAGGGGGAAGTTCGGGATTATCCCGGCCAGGACGTTTATGACGAATCTGTTCCCAATAACGTGACCAAACCTCAATATCCAGAATGATTAGTCATGATATGATGTTATAAATAGATGATAGCCTCAGGCAGGATAATCTTGCCCGGGGCTATTTTTAGTTATACTGTTCGAAAACAAACTTTTGCAAATTCCACAATATGGGTTATCATAAGCGTAACCAAAGACGAGTTATCGAAAAGGAGAGACTTGCATGAATCCCATTTTAAATCAAATTGGTACTGTGTTTATCCCTGTCAGTGACATTGAAAAAGCGCGCGATTGGTACTGCGAGATATTGGGGTTGCCTGCGGATGGAGAGATTTTATTTGGACATTTGTACATTGTTCCGATGAATGGAACACGTATTGTGCTGGACAGCAAAATCTATGCCGAGAATCATACGTTTAAAACGCCAGCATTTCATTTTGATACTCATAATATTGAAGAAGCCTATGCATTTATGCAATCTAAACATGTAAATATAACGACAACCATAAAGCATGACCAATGGTTTAACTTTCAGGACCCAGACGGGAATCTGTTGATGGTATGCAAGTGTTAAATGAATAAATGGTAAGCTCTTGATGAAGAGTACGATGATACTTTCTATTTCTAACAGTTGCAGTACGCGGCTTGTGCAGAGTGAAAATACAAAAAAAAACGTGGTATATAATAATTGAAGTGAAATTCAGTCTTCTTGGATAGTGTGAACCAGACAGAAGCCTAATAACAATATCAATGCAATCGCTTACATTTTATAAACTTCCGTTCTGTAAAAGGAGGGTATGTCATATCATCACATATTAGAACCTCAGGAAGTGAAGCGTTGGAAACCAATGCCACGAATTATGGCCTCCTTAAAGGCTCTGTATAGCGCAGATCAATACCCATACGTATGGGGGGAACAACCGAACGGCGCTTCGCAATGCGGCCACCTCGGACAACAAACATCTATGGACTTCCGAGTATGGGGACGGGAACGCCAGTGGATTGACGATGTCACGGACGATCCTAAAGGACATACGCAATATGGGCGCAAGTGCCTGGGTTTACTGGCAGGCAGTTGACAGTGCTGAGGGATGGGGATTTTTCAAGAACGTACTTAATGACACACAGACGACCAGCTACACTGTGAATCAGACATATTATGTGGTGGGCAATTACAGTAAGTTCATTCGTCCGGGGTACAAAATCATCGGTATGAGTAACGCCAATACGCTTGCTGCTTACGATGCATCTTCAGGCAGGTTCGGTCACGACCTACGTCATATCCGGCATCGGATACGATTCCAAATCCATCAAGTAGGTAAGCCAATACAAAACTTCAAGTTCAAAAAGAAAAGAAAAACTCCTTCCTCAATAATTAAGTTATTACGAACTAATAAATGGTCCCTTTCATTTCCTTATTATTATATGATCCAGCACTTATATTATATTTATAAGCGAAATGGATGTAAGTATAATGGGATTATATTTATACAGATTAATTCAAATGGGGGAATGCATTCATATGAGTTATAATTTGTTTCAGTCTGAGATAAGAGAAAGTTTGAAGTGGATGAATGAGCCCGAGCACTGGGAATACACCAAAGAAGATGGATTGATCATTGATGCACCGGCTAAGGTTGATTTTTTTAAGGATCCTGGGGGAAAACATGTAGCCCATTCGGCTCCTTTTCTACATCTTCAGGTTGATTCATCATTTCAGCTTACGACGCAGCTTCAGGTAGACATGCGTCATCTTTATGATTCAGGGTGCTTAATGTTGATGGCAGACGAGAACAATTGGGCTAAACTATGTTATGAATTTAACGGTGATTATGCTACGATTGTGTCTGTTGTAACAAAGAATGGCTCCTCCGATGATTGTAATTCTGAGCGCGTTGTGGTTGATAACCCACATTTAAGAATCACGAAAATTGGGGGCATTATTTCTTTTTACCATTCGCCCGATGGTAAGGATTGGAAGTTAGTCCGCTATTTTGGAATGGAAATTTCTGATCCGTTTATAGCAGGTGCACTGGCCCAATCACCGATGGGATCAGGTTGTCGGGTCAATTTTAAATATTTAAACTTAACGACTCCCAATGAGGATAGCAGGTTTTAGGCATCAAAGAAGTCGCCATTTTGGCGGCTTTTTTTGTTCTAACGATATAAATTTCTTCTCCGAGTCTCAGGAAATATTTTAATTTACTAGAAGTTATCGAGCATAAAGGTTTAAAGTACCAAAGAACATAATGATGATCCCGTTCGGAGATCAAAAAAAGATTTGACATGTAATGCGTTACACAGATTACAGTGTAATAGTAGAACATAACGACAACCATCTCATAAAACATCATTCGTTTAAATAAAGGAGACAGCATACTAATGGATAGAAATACTCAAAAAATTGTATTTATCGACATTGATGGTACACTCGTCGGTGATGACGGTATGGTGCCTGAATCGGCACAAAAAGCCTGCAAATTAGCACGCCAGAATGGTCATCTGGTTTATTTGTGTACAGGTCGTTCGAAAGCTGAAATCTACGACGCTATTTGGAATATCGGATTTGATGGTCTCATTGGAGCAGGAGGGGGATATGTAGAATCCGGAGATGAGATTCTTTATCATAAAAAAGTCACGTCTGAGGATGTTCGGCAAATGGTGGATTTCTTTAATACACATGGAATTGATTTTTATCTGGAGTCCAATTCGGCGCTCTATGCTAGCCAGAAATTAAGACCTCATCTGGAGAGACGGATCTATGGAGATGTTGAGAACGACCCTGTGGCCAGAGAAAAAATGGAGCGTTCCCCCCACCCATTTATCGCGGGTTTGACATATGGAGAGGCTGATTTGTATAAAGAGGATGTCAATAAGGTTTGCTTTCTGGAAAGTGATGTACCCTTTGAACGCATCAAGGAAGAATTCCAGGGGAAATTTGAGGTCATCCAGTGCACCGTTCCGATCTTTGGTAAGGACAGTGGGGAAATGATGATTCCGGGTATTCACAAGGCAATCGCCATTGCTGATTTGCTGAATCATTTGGGCTTGCCCCAGGAACAGACGATTGCCATTGGAGATGGAATGAACGATACCGAGATGCTCGAATATTGCGCCCTAGGCATTGCTATGGGGAATGCAAAGCCAGGTTTGATGGAAATTGCCGATGATATTACTGACAACGTTGAGGAAGATGGATTGTATAAAAGCTTTGTAAAATACGGTTTGATATTTGAATAATAACCGTGGTTGCCTCTTTGCAAGCGAAGATTATGCAAATTTGGGACATGGACAGTCGCCTATACTCCGTAATAGCTAGTCATTTATGATACAATCAATATATGGAAGAAAATAGTATTTTATGGTATGTTTCGACCAGACCCTTCTTAAAAGGAGGAGTTAGCACGTGATCAAAAACATAATGAAATGGGAGAAAGGCGAGTGGATTATCCAGACTTTTCCAGTGTGATAAGCGGTCTGGAGGTTACTTTTACCCGCTGGGCTTTCACCGAAGCAGATCAGGATTTGAGGTTTTTTTACACTGCCTCAATACAGTATGGCCATAACCATCCGCATATTACGATTCCCCTTAATGATCCTCGCCAGCACTTTTAATCCAGTGGTATGAAAAAAGCCTGATTAAAAGGCTGGAAGTGCTCATCGATTTGGAAAAAGAAGCTACTTTTAAAGAGATGTATCTGGAATACTTGAATCAACTTCAGTCCAAATAAGTGGAATCCGATAAATTACAAAGTATGCGGAGGACTCAGGCCAACCTGTACCCGGCGGCGTAGCTCAACATCTTGCAGCCCATCCAGCGTGAAAAGCGTGCGCTCGATACGTCCTAATTCCCGAAGCGCCATAGCTAGCCCGTTCTGACGTGGATAACTGCCCAACTTTCTAAGCATCAGAGAGGCGGTAGGGCTTGCGTCACACGCATTAACCCAAAAACATTTACGTCAAACTGGTTGTGAATTTGTTTTTCGGTAGCTGCTTCAAAAATCCCTACTGCTCCATAGCCAGCATTGTTTATAAGTACGTCTATTTGCCCGAAGCGTTCTACGGCTTCACTTATAGCACGGTGGATGGTTTCTGGCTGCTGGACGTCCATACGAGTCACAAGAACATTATTATACTTAAGAAGTTCTGTTTCTTTTTCCGGGGATCGCATGGTTGCAGCGACGTTCCATCCTTGTTCAGCGAAATACATGGCCGTCGCTTTCCCTAGCCCTGTAGATGCACCTGTAATAAATATTGTTTTCATTTATAAATCCCCCTAATCATAAGTTGTTTTTCATTCTAATGTCTAGAGTTTACTCTATGTCAATAGTGTAAAATAAAGGGTTCGGTTTTTTCATGTAATGAATTGCTTAGCGTATGATTTTTTCCGTTTCGTGAGGTGACCCCAAAAAGGTCTATATGTCTGAAAAAATGAAAAATACAGCAGATAACAATGTATAAATGATCTTATATTTTGACGAAATACGTTCTTGTGTTATTGAGAACAGATTGCAATGCTTACATCTTCGGCGGGAATTCAACATACGTACCGTTAAGATTCATAACCGAAGCTTTAAGGGCTACGATAACATGGAAGCCTGATGAATATATGGCCGTTGTAGATACGGTTGAGTAAAACCGAAATTCTATATGAAGAACGGGTGTAATATCGGTTGTCAGCTTTTGCGTGGTTTCGTTCTCTTTTATTCAACTCTGCTGAATAACCAAATTATTCTTATACTGCTTGGGAGTCAGGCCCGTGATTTTTTTGAATACCTTGGTGAAATAGCTTTGATCGTGAAAGTTGAGCAGGGAATAGATTTGGCTAATTGATAGGTCGGAGTAAACAATGAGATTCTTGGCCTCTTCGATTTTTTGGCGCTGTATATAGGCTTTTAGGGTCTCCCCCGTCTCTTCCTTAAACTTGTTGGACAGATAGGAGGGGCTGATCCGTAGCTGCTTGGCCAAGGATTCCAGCATCAAGTGTTCATGCAGGTGGTTGAATATATAGTCCTGGCATAGCAGGATCGTCTTTGAGAAGCTGGAGCGGTTGGCTTTGGTGACCCGTTCGGCAAAATCGGGCAAAATCTCTTCCAGCATCTTAGTGATGGAATCGATCTTCTTTAGCTCTTCGATATGCTGGATATAGGCATCGCTCAGGTTATAGGAAATTTCCGGGTAGAGTCCGCCCTCGATGGCCGCTCGGGTCGCCAGGGTGACTGCCGTAATCAGGAGATTTTTCTTGTTCCGCAAGGAGTCTTTTTTGGACAAGGTTCCGTAGTTGCCTTCCTCGGAATGCAGCTTCATGTAATACAGCATTTTTTCAATATTCCCGGTTTTAAGATGCTCCCAGATCTTCCTCTCGGCCAGAAAGGAGCTGTGGTAATCGCTGTTCTCCCGCTGCTTGATAATTTTGAGTTCAATCAATTCAGAGATTAGGGAAGGATTCAGGTTCTCGTTATCCGGTTTGACCTTATTTAAGGATGGGGGAGCATGGCAATAATGTCCTCACGGTTATTGATATAAACCAGATGGACCGGCTTGCTCAAATTCAGGGAGAATAAGTGGTCAATCAATGTCTGGGGTAGTGTCTCCCAGATCATCAGAGAAGAATAGTTATTGCTGAAGGTCTGGGAGCTTTCCTAGCCTTTTTTTATATAGAAGATCGGAATATGGGTCGCGTTATAGACGAGCTTGCAGAGGGTTTCTAGGTCACATCGAGATGGGTTCATGGTGTTCCTCTCCATAAAAAAATTATAAAAATACAACTTTTCCTTACATAATACCATAAATCATGAACAAATATATTTAAACTGTAAACAAATAAAACGCTTTCCAAGTTGGAGCAAGGTTCTAATCAAGCTCTAATGTTAAGAAGATTTGAAAACGCTTTTAGGGGGGAGTAAAATAGCAGTGCTAGAAGCAGAACTGAAGAAGGGTAAGCAGGCTGTAAGCTCAAATCAGAAATTGTCTTTGTTGGGAGAAAGTAAGTTACGGTTTAGGGGATGCGGGTTCCAACTTGATTTACACAGTTATTACGACCTATTTGACCTTTTACTTTACGGACATGTATGGACTCGGGGCGGCTGCGGTCGGTACGCTGATGCTAATCGCCAGATTCGTCGACATGATCGACAGCCCGATCTTCGGGGTACTGATTGACAGGACCAATACAAAATGGGGGAAATCAAGACCCTAGATTCTCTGGTCCAGCTTTCCTTTTGCAATCGTTTCCATACTGCTCTTTATGGGGCCAGAATTAAGCGCTTCCGGCGAACGTGCTGTATGCGGCTGTCAATAATCCACTCAGATAAAGATGACAGGATAGGAGAATGCTTATGTATCTTGCACTCGATATAGGAGGCACCTTTATAAAATATGCGCTGATGGATTCAGCTGGAACGATCATGACTAAAGGCAAGCAATCAACACCTAGAGTACATTTGGCAGGATTTATGGATAAATTGTGTTCCATTATAGATGGGCATGATTTGTCTGCGGTTAAGGGAATTGCCTTTAGCTGCCCGGGAACGGTTGATGCGGCTCTCGGCGTTATCTACCATGGCGGTTCTCTGCCTTTTCTGCACGAGGTCAATTTAAAACAGGAAATTGAACAAAGATACGGAATAGACGCTTTCGTCGAAAATGACGGAAAGAGCGCGGCTCTGGCCGAACTCTGGCTTGGAAGCGTGAAAAACGCCAAAGATTCCGTGGTGTTAATTCTCGGAAGCGGGATTGGCGGCGGGATTATCATTGACGGTAAGCTTCACCGCAGGGTCAATCTCTCCGCCGGAGAAGTCAGCTATGTTATGCATCAATTCAATCCCGTAACTAAGACGGGACAGTTCTTTGGACTGGATTGCTCTGCGGTCAACATGATCCGCCGTATTGCCGAAATCAAGAAAGTCAATTCCGCTGACGGAGAAGTGATATTTGAATATATTTTGCAAGGGGACGCAGAGGCCAATGCGATTTTTGATGAATACTGCCTGTTCTGGCGATTCAAATATTAAATTTGCAGTACATTCTGGACCCCGAGGTTATCGCGATCGGGGGCGGAATCAGCGCGCAGCCCGCCGACGTAAAAGAGGCCAATCCTCTGCATATCGCAAATCCCAAGGTGGTAGCCTGCCCATTCCGCAACGACGCCAACCTGTATGGGGCGCTGTATCATTATTTTGTCAGTAAGGAAAAGCTCGTCAATTCTTAAAGTCAGACAAGCTGAAGACCCTATGATGTCGGTCGAAGAAGGGTATAATCGTGTAGTAACCATCTGTAGTTGATTTCGATCCGCGAGCAACCACTTGATATGTGGTAGGCTTAAAACAGGAGTGAAAGGAAAATGAAAATGGACAATCGGATATATAATGTAGTCATTATCGGTTATGGAGGTATGGGAAGCTACCATGTTCAATTAATCGAGCCTATTCAGCAGCTTGCCATTGGCGGTGTATATGATATTGTCGATTACCGGATGGAACTGGCTGCCGCTGCCGGCTATAAAGCCTACGAAAGTCTGGATGCCGTTCTGGCTGATCAGGCCGTGGATATTGTTTTGATAGCAACGCCTAATGATGTTCATAAAGAAATAGCGATCCAAGCACTGCAAGCCGGAAAACATGTCATTTGTGAAAAGCCGGTTACGATAACGAGCGCGGATTTCTTGGATATTGTCGAGGTGGCGAAGAAAGAAAACCGCGTGTTTACGGTACATCAGAACCGCCGATGGGATGAAGACTTCCGAATGATCAAAGATATGATCGGCAAGAAGACCGTGGGCGAGCTTTTCCAACTGGAATCGCGGGTTCAGGGGGCTAACGGCATTCCAGGTGACTGGCGGCAACTGAAGGCGTATGGTGGAGGAATGTTACTGGATTGGGGAGTGCATCTGTTGGACCAACTGCTTCAGATTACGGACAGCCAAATAGAAAGCGTAGCTGCTAAGTTAAGCTATATTTTGGGAACTGAAGTGGATGACGGCTTTACCAGCTTTATTGAGTTCAAGGACGGCCTGACAGCGGTCATTGAAGTGGGTACGACCAATTACGTTAAGCTACCGCGTTGGTATATTAAAGGAACCGAGGGTACCGCAGTGATCAGGGATTGGGACTTGAGTGGAGAGATCGTCACCCGAAACCCGGATGTTGCTCATGTGGAACCAAAACCGATTCAAGCAGGTCAAGGATTGACGAAAACGATGGCGCCGCCGTCAGAGGAATCTACCCTGAAGTTCCCGATTGAGAAAATACCTGTGGCAGCAGAAAGTTTTTATGAAAATTTTGTCTCCGCTATCGAAGGAAAAGCAGAGCTTGCGATCAAAAGCGAAGAAGTGCATCGTGTGCTGGTACTGATTGAGACGATTTTTGAGGCGGCAGCAACCAAAAGCGTGATTCGAAGAACGATTTAAATCAGCTCTATTTTCGATTTGCCATAAGTAAGAAATATAGGATACTATATTTTGATGACATGTAAAAATATGAATTATAAAGTTTCTCATGGAATGTTAAAACTAGACTATTCACCAAAATGAGGAGAGCGAAAAAACCTCTTTTTGGTGAATAATTCCACTTAAACATCCCCCAAAGTAAGGGACCGATTACGGTATTAAATGCCTAAACGTAGGAAATGTTCCACAATGTGCTTTCCAACGCTTCGGCAAATTCAAGCACCGTCTTCCGAGAGGCGTATCCCTTCAAGTAACGCTCCATGGTCACTCCAAGGCGACTGCCTGCCGCAGATGTTTCTGATTCCGGATGACCTCCAGATGATAGGAAAGAATAACGGCAGCCTGGTGAAAAATACCCTCCATATCATGTGCTTCCAGCAGATTTTCGGTTTGAACCAGCAAGTAACCGTATGATTTTCCGTTTTTCAGCAGGTGGGCCCGATACAACAGGTTGTTTGCAGCCTTATAAAACCGATGGTCCTGATGCCAGGGCCAATCGCTCAACAGCTCCGTTTCGGAACAGCTTATCACGTTATACAAGGTCTGTCCCTCAGAGGTGACGATGGCAACTGGACGCCCCAAAATGCTTGTGATGGTTTGAAAATAATGGGTGTACTCATCTGCCTGCATCGCAAAATCAACCAGCTTCTTCAGCTTTTGCAGCAAATTTACAAATTCCTCGGGGGAATCCCTGATCGCATAAGCTGTAGTCAGCAGCAACTCCCCTTCTTTTATCCAATTGATCACATCCGGCGCATCCATCAAATTAATGGAACTGATCGTTCGGAAAGTCCCCTTTTTACCTTTACAATGTAATATAAATTAACATGATATACTGTTAATCCTATTTTAAAACCAAAAAAAAGCCTGAATTGTTAGATTAAAAACCAAAATTGTGTTAGCAATATTTACATTCATATTGTTTGGCTTTATGATAGGACACAACACCTTATACAATATCAAGCAATGCTATGGCTTCGTTGCTGATTCCACCTGGCTGGTGGAGGAGCTGAACGGGCAGCGGCCCGTAAAGAGGGAAATGCACCGGAAGAGCAGGCTCCTCTGGAAGGGTGAGCGGAAGGGAGGGGATGACTTGATGGAAGATCAATGGAACGCTGTTGTCAACCAGTTGATAGTTGAACCGACAGGACAGGGAATGCTGAGCGGACTCAGCTTTATGGTCAAGGATGTGTTTGCTGTCCGTAATTATACGAACGGCGCGGGCAATCCGTGTTGGCTGGAGAAACACAGCCCGGCGGCGGCGCACGCGGAAGCGGTCAGCCTGCTGTTGCAGGAGGGGGCGCGTCTAACGGGCGCGACTCATACGGATGAGCTGATGTTCAGCCTGAACGGTGAAAATGTCCATTACGGAACACCGGTGAATCCGAAGGCCCCGGATCGTATCCCTGGTGGTTCATCCAGCGGATCGGCGGTTGCCGTCGCCGCAGGGCTTGCCGATTTTTCCCTTGGAACGGATACGGGAGGATCGGTACGTGTGCCGTCTTCGTACTGCGGAATTTATGGAATGCGTCCGACGCATGGCATTGTCTCCGAGAAAGGCGTTATTCCGCTCGCCGCTAGTTTCGACACCGTTGGCTGGATGGCGCGTGATCTGGAGACGCTGCGCCGGGTAGGTGAAGTGCTTCTGCCACAGACAGCCTCGGGTTCCGGCTTTAGCCGTGTACTGATCGGTGAGGATGCCTGGAAGCTGGCTGACACGGAGAGCCAAGAGGCGCTTACCACTTGGCTGGAGTTGCTGTGCGGCTTGGCTGAGAGCCATGAAGCTGTTCGCATCGCCCCACAGGGTCTGCCTGAATGGATGGCCATGTTCAGGACGATCCAGGGCTACGAAATATGGCAGGAGCATGGGGTCTGGATTGAACGTGAGCAGCCAGTCTTCGGACCGGATATAGCCGGACGTTTCTCCTGGGCAGGGACCATTGAACGTGCCGATCAGGAGAAGGAAGCAGGACACCGGCTTGAGGTGCGCAAGCACATGGCTGACCTGCTCGGAACGGATGCGGTGCTTGTGATACCGACAACTACCGGAGCGGCCCCGAAGCTGGGGCTGATCGGGCCGCTCATTGAAGAACGAAGAGTGCAAACGATGCGATTGACCTGCATTGCCGGCTTGTCGGGCTTGCCGCAGCTTACGATCCCCGCTGCCGAGGTACTGGGCTGCCCGATTGGTATTTCCCTCATCGCTGGCCCGGGACAGGATCGGCGTCTGCTGGAATGGGCCGCATCCCTTGTTCCGGCAGTAACAAGGATAAAATCATCGCTCGATGTATAAGAAGCCATTAAGCCATATGAAAAGAATATCAAAACCGCAGAAGAAAGAGTGTCAGTTATGTTTCAACGATATGAAGGAACGGTATGGGAGGAGCGCTTTTTGCCCCGTCTGACAAGCAAACAGGTCAAAGAACTGCCAAAGGAGAAGGCGCTGGTTATTCTGCCGGTCGGAGCTGTGGAGCAGCATGGACCCCATCTGCCTGTATATACGGATACTTTGATTGCAGAGGCGACATTAACACAAACGCTGGAGCGCGTGCGGCCGGATAAGGAGATTTGGTTGCTGCCTCCGATCTCGTATGGCAAAAGCAATGAGCATATCGGGCTGCCGGGCACCATTTCCTTGTCTGCGAGTACGCTGCATGCCATAATGCTGGACATTGCAGAAAGTCTGAAAGCCAGCAGTTTTCGCAAGCTGCTGCTGTTTAATACACATGGCGGCAACGTGGATTTGCTGAATACCGTATCATGGGAAATCCGGATCAGAACGGGCATGATGGTTTTCTATCTCAGTCCAAGCAGTCTGAATGTGGCGGAGGACCTTCTGTCTCCCGAGGAACTGGAATATGGAATTCACGGCGGCTGGCAGTCCGTTCTGCATGCAGCTCAGGCATATGCGTAAGGCCGCATAAACTAACGGCATCAAACAGAATTGATTTGTCAGTTATAAAGGGGAGAGGAAGTGGGGGCATAATGGTTGCATCGATTACAGGAACACAGACGATGGTTGTCAGCCCTCATTATTTGGCAAGCTCAGCCGGATCGCGTATTTTGCAGCAGGGAGGCAACGCTTTTGATGCCGCCGTGGCGGTGAGCGCCTGTCTTGCCGTCGTATACCCACATATGACGGGACTGGGTGGCGATTCCTTCTGGCTGACCTATAGCAGCCAGGAGGAAAAAGTCAGGGCCTATAATGCGAGCGGCCGTTCGGGCAGCCGGGTTACAGCCGCCTGCTTTGCGGGCGAATCCGCCATCCCGCTGCGGGGACCGCGCAGCGTCATTACCGTGCCGGGCATGGTGGACGGCTGGGATGCCGTACTGCGCGAATATGGCTCGAAGACGCTGGCAGAGGTACTTGAGCCCGCGATCCACTATGCGCTGGAAGGCTTCCCACTGTCGCCGAACCAGCATGTCAATACGGCTGAGCGCTTCGAGGTGCTGGAGGATTATCCGCAGACGGCTGCCATCTATCTGCCCGGAGGGAAGGTCCCCGAGCAGGGTAGCCGCTTTGTGCAGGCTGCTTTGGGAGGCAGCCTGCAGCAGCTTGCGGATCACGGTCGGGATGTATTTTATTCAGGCAATGTTGGTCAGGAGATTGTTCGCTCACTTGCGGAGCAGGGCGGTCTGCTGACGCTGGAGGATTTTGCGAGGTACAGAGGTGAATGGGTGGAGCCGATCAAGGGGAGCTATCGTGGTCTGGATCTTTACCAGGTCCCACCGAACTCACAGGGATTTACCGGCATTATGGCGCTTCATATTCTCGAACAGTTTGATTTGGGCAGTATAGAGCACGGTTCCTTTGAGTACTATCACTTGCTTGTGGAGGCGCTGAAGCTGAGCTTCCGCGACCGCAACCGGTATTTGACAGACCCGCGATTTTCCTCCATTCCTCTGGATCGTCTGCTGTCCAAGTCCTACAGCGCGGATCTGGCAGCCTGCATCTATATGGACCGCTCCCTGCCGATGGATACACAGCCGATAGGCAATGATACGGCGTATGCGGCGGTAGTAGACGCAGATGGCAATGCCGTCTCCTTTATACAAAGCTTGTATTTTGAATTCGGCTCGGCGGTGATAGGAGGAGATACGGGCATTCTGCTGCAGAACCGTGGCTCTTTCTTTTCCCTTGATCCGTCACATGTGAACAGGCTTGAACCGGACAAGAGAACATTTCATACGCTGATGCCGGCAATGGTCTGCCGCAATGGGAAGCCGTATATTTTATATGGCACCCAGGGAGGGGAAGGCCAGCCGCAGACGCAGACCGCGCTGCTGACCCGCATGGTCGATTACGGCATGGACCCGCAGACCGCCGTGCATGAACCGCGCTGGGTGTGGGGCCGAACCTGGGGGGAAGAAACGCAAGAGCTGAGACTGGAAGGCCGGATCGCCGAAGAAGTGCAGCGTCGTTTGAAGTTGGCCGGGCACGCGGTAAAACCGGTTGAGGATTTTGCCGGAGCCATGGGGCACGCGCATGCCATTTTGATTGATGACAGCGGCTTTCGGATCGGTGGCACGGACCCCCGTTGCGATGGAGCGGCCATCGGCTGGTGATCCAGAAACGGGGCATGGCCCTAACAGTACACATTTAAAACACCCTGATCGGGGAGGAACTGTTTTCTTTCCTTCATCAGGGTGTTTTTTGCTGTCACTTTGTCTCCTGAGGCACGCGGATACCAGTAGGAATAACACTGTAAGATTATAGGGAGAATAGGGGGAATTCAATTTTATTTATAGTATAATGGTTACTTCAATATGGATGGAAAACAGGGAAAGAGGGAACGGATGCCTACTATACTGGTTGCTGACGATGATGCGAACATTCGTGAACTTGTCTGTTTATTTCTAAGGAACGACGGATTCACAACGCTCGAAGCCGCGGACGGCAAGGAAGCACTGACCGTCTACTCCTCAGCGCATGTCGATCTTGTCGTGCTCGATATTATGATGCCGATTATGGATGGTTGGACGTTATGCAAGGAGCTCAGAAGAGCCAATCCTGATCTTCCCTTACTTATGCTGACTGCGAAAGGCGAAACATGGGAGAAAGTGAAAGGTTTTGAACTGGGGACAGATGATTATTTGACGAAACCATTTGATCCACTGGAATTGACAGTTCGTGTTAGGGCACTACTGAAACGATATCGGATTGGCTCCACGCAAACGATCCAGTTCGGCAACGTCATCCTTGATCGGCAGACCTATAAGGTGATGAGAGGGACGGAGTCGCTCACGTTACCGCTCAAGGAGTTCGAATTGCTGTATAAGCTCGCTGGAACACCCGGGCAAGTCTATACGCGTGAGCAGTTGATTGATCAAATCTGGGGGATTGATTACGCTGGAGATGATCGAACGATAGACGTACATATTAAACGTCTGCGTGAACGTTTCGCCACTACAACCGATTTTCGAATCGAAACCGTGCGCGGGCTTGGCTACCGGCTTGAGATTTACGAATGATCAGATCCTTATATATACGTGTTGTTCTGACATTTCTGGTCTCCGTCATCGCGGGCACAATCATTGCTTTTTTAATTACATTTTGGGTGTTTGAGGAAAAATTGAACGAAAATTTGCACACCACCTTACTTAACTTTGGTCAGGACATCGTCCGGGTTTACGAAACCATTCCGTTACGTGAAGCGAACTTGTTCGTAAGTGGAATGAAACAACTCGATTCCTATCATATTCGAATTTTCGATGAAACAGGTCAGTTCCAGTCTTACGGAACGCTTAACGGACAAAATCCTGCTACGGTGACGATGGATCAAGTAAAGAAGGTATTGGGTGGAGAAGTGGTTCAAGTCAATCCGAGTACGGTTGCAACGAACTTTTTGGGACTGCCATTAAAAACGGAAATGGGCACGAAAGCGATGTTTGTGGAGCCGCTCACATCTCCTTCCTCCTCTTTTACCGTAAAATGGTTACTTTCTTTTTTGACCTATTCGCTGATTGCAGGAAGCTTATTGATCCTGATTGCCGCTGTATTCCTGATCAGGCCGATCAAAAAGCTGACAACAGCGACCAAGCGAATAGCAGCTGGAGATTTCAACGTAAAGCTGAATATTAAGCAAAAGGGTGAGCTAGGCACCTTGGCTCGCAGCTTCGAAGAAATGATGCACGATCTGCAGCAACTTGAACAGATGCGCAAGGAATTTGTATCGAACGTGTCGCACGAAGTTCAGTCGCCGCTCACCTCCATATCCGGTTATGCTTTGGCGCTCAAACAAGTGGACATTGCAGATCACGAGCGAAGTCGTTATCTCGATATTATCATCGCTGAAGCAGGACGAATGTCCAAGATGAGCGATAGCCTGCTCAAGTTAAGTTTGCTTGAATCACAGTCCCGGCAACTGCGGCTCATCACCTTCAGCCTTGATGAACAGATCAGACGAGTCATCGTGGCGATCCAGCCGCAATGGTCGGCTCGCAACATACGTTTCGACCTCCATTTGAAAGCCGTTCAATTCATGGCTGATCACGATCTATTAAACCAGGTATGGACGAACATCATTGGCAATAGCATCAAATTTTCCATGGATGGCAGCATAATTAACGTCAGCATCAAGCAAGATATCAAAAATGTGACAGTCCGAATATCCGATACGGGCATTGGTATTTCCACCGAGGATCAGAAGCGTATATTTGAACGGTTTTTTAAGGCCGATCGTTCCCACAGTCGCAAGTATGGTGGTAGCGGTATGGGACTTGCCATCGTTAAACAGATCGTATCGCTTCATCAAGGCGACATCCGAGTGGAAAGCGAGCCTGGCCGAGGAACGACCTTCATTGTCATCTTGCCAATCACAGCGCCGACAGATTAGTTCAATTCATATGCACCATTCGAATGGTCTAACTGCATTCTCATGCTACGGCATCATGTGCACGCTTCCTTGCATGTGACGCCGCAGCATTTTTTTGCTTGTTCATACTCCGTTCATATTGTCGTCATAGGGAGTACATCTTCGTCGTATAAGCTTGTCCTTAACGGCACATTTTAAAGTAGCCGAATAAACAAATGAGGTAGGAGAAGATGAGAGTGGAACACAGAGAGGTCATAAAAAGGAGGGTAGGCACGAGTACAGGTAGATAACGAGCTTCAAACGTCGCTCAAACCCCTCGTGCATAAATGATGAAAAAAATATTTACCATTATACTTAAATCCGTGGGAGTTATAGCCATAGCCATAGTGCTTTTTCTAGCCATTGTTTTTATCGTTAATATGATCTCCAACAAATCGGAGCAAGGAAAAATAGAACCCTATGGCCAGTTAGTACCTGTAGATGGGAAACATATGAATGCTACCATTCAAGGAGAAGGCAAAGAAACAGTCGTGCTCCTGCCTGGTTATGGAACAGCAGCACCAGCTCTTGATTTTAAGCTACTAGTAGATGAATTATCACCATTTTACAAAGTTGTCGTGATCGAGCCTTTCGGTTATGGATTAAGTGATGGAACCGACAAAGAGCGAAGCACTGAGAATATTGTAAGTGAAATTCATGAAGCTTTACAGCAGCTTAATATTAACCGTTACACGCTAATGGGCCATTCCATTGCGGGCATTTACGGACTGGATTATGTGAACAAATATCCTAACGAAGTGAGTGCATTTGTCGGAATTGATAGCAGTGTTCCAACACAAGGTGGAATGGATGTTAAATTCCCAATAAAAACGTTTGAATTTCTTAAAAAATCAGGTCTTTTAAGATTGATCAAGAATCTAAGTGGTGACCCATATGCTTCATTATCATTTGATGATCAAACCAAAGAACAAATGAGAATGATTTCGAATAAAAATGGCAATAATACCACGACTTTGAATGAAATGGAGCATATTTCTTCTAATTTTACAGCAGCTGAAAATTTAACGTTCCCCAAAAATCTTCCCGTTATATTCTTTTTACAAGCGAATAATACGGATATTAAAGGTTGGTTACCACTGCATGAAGAGCAAGTCAAAAATTCTGTACATGGCAAAGTGATGACATTTGAAGGAGGACATTATTTGCACCATACCAGATCAAAGGAAATCGTTGAGAACTTCAGGGCATTTATGCAAGGAATAAAATAAGTGCGATGAAAAAGGCACCTTCATATCCTCTTCAAGTAGACACTCAAAAAAGTCCACATGGTATCATGTTGAGGAGTTGTGTTCAATAAAATGGTATGGTAATATACATTTACTTTAATGATTGGGGTTGAGAAGGATAATGTAGGATTTTCTTGCTGATCTATAAACTAATAAAACATTTAGTACGATTGGTTTCGCATGTTTTATTGCTTTATAAGCAAGAAAGTTACATTTTCTTTTCACTCAAACGTTAGGTCCTTAATCATCTGCCTTCCATTGGGAGGCTGGTTTTTCTGTATCTATTTGAGCTGCGAGAAATTAACTTTCTTGCGGCTTTTATTTTTTTTACAGGAGGACAACTTGATGTCATTAATTAATGTTACCAACCTGACGTTTGCCTATGAGGGCAGCTACGATAACATATTCGAAAACGTGAATTTTCAGATCGACACCGATTGGAAGCTGGGGTTTACGGGAAGGAACGGAAGAGGGAAGACCACATTTCTTCAGTTACTGCTCGGCAAACATGAATACAGTGGAGCTATCTCTGCTAATGTCAATTTTGAATACTTTCCGTATCCTGTGCCAAACAAGAATAATCATACGCTGGATGTAATCAACGAAATCTTTCCGGACTATGTTCACTGGCAATTCATGCGTGAGCTCTCGTTGCTGAAGGTTGATGAAGACGTTCTATATCGTCCATTTGCTTCTTTGTCAAACGGTGAGCAGACGAAAGTGCTCCTGGCCGCCTTGTTTATTAAGGAAAACAGCTTTCTGTTGATCGATGAGCCTACGAATCATCTGGACATGAATGCCAGAAAATGGGTCAGTAATTATCTGAATGCCAAAAGCGGATATATTCTGGTTTCTCACGACAGATCCTTTCTGGATAACTGTGTGGATCACATCCTGTCCATCAACAAAGCTAATATTGAGATTCAAAAAGGTGATTTTTCCAGCTGGTGGGTGAATAAGAAGAGACAGGATAACTTTGAATTTGCACAGAACGAGAAGCTTAGAAAAGACATTAAGCGCCTATCGGATTCTTCCAAGCGTACGGGGAACTGGTCTCACGAAGTGGAAAAAACCAAAAACGGAACCAGAAATTCCGGCTCCAAGGTAGACAAAGGCTATATTGGTCATAAGGCTGCCAAGATGATGAAGCATTCTAAATCCATTGAGCAAAGACAGCAATCGGCGATTACCGAAAAGTCCAAACTGCTGAAAAATATAGAAAGCTCGAACACCCTGGAAATCTCACAGCTTGCTTATCATAAAAATGTGCTTGCTGAGCTTGAACAGGTCTCTATATTTTATGGAGAAAAGCAGGTTTGTGCAGACGTGAGTTTTACGATTGAACAGGGGGAGCGAATCGCGCTTTCGGGTAAAAATGGCTCCGGAAAATCAAGTATCCTCAAACTCATCTGCGGCGTGGATATAGACTACACTGGCAGCTTCACAAAGGACAGTCAGCTAAAAATATCCTACGTGTCCCAAGATACCTCGCATTTGCAGGGCAGTCTGACAGATTACGCCCGGGACAATGGGATTGACGAGAGCCTTTTCAAATCTATTCTGAGAAAGCTTGATTTCTCCAGAGTGCAATTCGAGAAGGATCTATCCGCTTATAGCGGCGGCCAGAAGAAGAAGGTGCTGATTGCCAAAAGCCTGAGCGAGCAGGTTCATCTGCATATTTGGGATGAGCCGCTGAATTTCATCGATGTCATTTCCCGTATGCAAATTGAAGAACTGCTACTGGAGTATTCGCCAACGATACTTTTTGTGGAACATGACAGCGAGTTCTGCAACAATGTCGCAACAAAGATGGTTGAGCTTTGACCAGGGAGTATTTAAGGAGTTCTCGCCTCGTGGGCGCTACGTCCGAAGAGCCGCATCCTTTAAGGAAGTGTGAATTAACGGCTGTCCCTTGGTAATAATATTTAGGAGAGGGTGTTGTGAGCGAGAACAACCAGGAGTACGAATATGTTGCGCTTAAACCAACTATTAGAGGAGGAAGAAGAATGAGTTTAACATTATCCTTGGATTTTCAGTTCACGACATCGATCGAGAAGGTTTGGTCCGCCTTAACCGATTCAAGCAAGCTTGCCAAGTGGGTCATGGAAAATGATTTTAAGCCCGTCGTAGGACACCATTTTCAGTTTCGCACGCAGCCGACCGAATGGTGGAATGGAATTATTGACGGCGAAGTGCTTATCGTGGACGCACCAAACCGGTTGTCCTATACTTGGGAAAGCGGAGAGAAGCACACGGTCACCTGGACGCTGCAGGATTTAGGGGACGGAAAGGTTAACCTTCATCTCGAACAAACCGGAATCTCAAATGATCAAGCACTCGCAGGTGCTAAGTATGGTTGGAGTAATTGGTTCGGCGAGTTTGAAAAGGTGTTGGAACAATAACCGCATTGGGTACTAAAGCATCTACTTCCCCAATGCTAAATTAATGAGTACGATAGTGAAATAGCCCAACATCATAAAACAGATCACTAATGGTATCTATATGCCCATCAAGTGATCTGTTTTTACATGATGAGTTAATTACTATAGTTGTAGTGATTAAGACTTTATTTTCTCATCTTGGTCTGTCGCTTTGAACTTATGAAGTTCAGTTAATGATCCCGAGCGTTATGAGCGTCTTTGCAGTATGAAGTGGTGGCAGGAAATGCCTGCGGTAAAGCAAAATCAGGTTTACATTACCGACTACTCCGAGTTTGCTGTGACGGAACCCATTTCGATGCCCTATCAATTGGATATCCAGATGAATTGTTGCTGGAGCGGAAGATGCCGAACGGACTATAGGATCATATGATTGTGGAGCGAAAAATGCTCATGTGAGATGGTTGTATTGCTTTAGAGTTCTACCCTGCGGGGTAGGGCTTTTTTTGGTTCGTTCTATTTAGTAAATAGTCTGTGCTTGTGTGATGGAAATTGGTCACTAGTCTTTCAATTATTCATAGTGAAATATTCGCTAAAAATCAATATTGATATTTCCAATAGGATATTCTTATTTTGAGGAACAAAATGCATCTACGAATCCGAAATTTACAGAAAGCTTATATCAAGAAGGAGAAGATGAATATGAGTATCTTGGAGGATTTATATTATGGCGAATGGTATCCAAGTGAACGAATCAGGACGAAAAACCCTGAGCTTGAACTAACCCATCAGAAAATATCCGCTTCTATGGAAAATCTAAAAGCAAGATTACCAGAACACGACTATAAATTAATTGAAGAACTATCGGATTTAAATGATGTTCTAATTTCTATATTATCTGCTTCTGATTATATTTCTGGGTACAAAACTGGAGCTTTGATGATGTTAGAAATATTTGATGGGAGAAATTATCGAAACTAAGGTACACCTTTGTAAAGTAAAAAGAAAGGCCGGACGCAATAGCGTACCGGCTTATTTATGTGAGGTTGTTGTTTCAAACTCATCATGTACTTGTGAATCAAACATATTGCAAGAGATTGATTCGTCTTATAATTTTATGATCATATAACTGAAATAAGATATATTTTCACGATTATTCAGCTGAATATGAGGAGTTAAAGAGGTGCTTTTTTATAATTAAGAGGGAGCTGTATTTGATAAATATAAGTCATAGGGATTAAGTCTTCTTATTCTTATAACAATTAGGAGTAGAGCAAGATAAGCCAGCTTATGATTATGATGAATATGACAAAAAAATTGTAGGAAATATGTGGATTCTCAGCAAGAATGGTGTTACTGATCAAGAAGCAGCCAAAGCAACTATGGCCTATAATGAAGCACTTAAAAATGGAGACATTAAACTAGATAACGAATCAGAAGATGTGGATATTAACTTGGTGCAAATTGAAGCGTTCAAACAAGGGTATAATCCATGGACGGGAGAAAAACTATCTGAATGGCACGCGAAATCTCTTATTGTCAGTAGTGTATTTTCTAGTTTTATGGGGATTAGAAATCTTAGTGGTGGTTGTGTTAAAATCAATAAAGGTTTTAAGATCAAATCTGGATCAAATAGAATTTCAAAGGCTGATTTTAAAAATGGCAACACCAGTTATGTAAAGAATATTACTATTATAGGTGGTCACTCTCCAAAGATAAACAACGGAAATCCTAACTATGCAGTTGAAGAAATAGTAGTTAATACTGATGGCACAAGAAGGGTTAAATACACAACGCAATTTCCAGATGGAAATCTGTCAAAAATTAAAACAAGCACATTATTTCCAAATACATGGTCTGATGATGCTATTATTAATGCTATAAAAAAAGTTGAAGATAGCCCAAGTATTGGAACACGAGATGGGATAACTCTTCACAGAAGTACAATAAATGGGATCGAAATAGAGGTAATGAAAGATGGAAATAAAGTAATCTCAGGTTTTTCTACAGGTGGTGTTCACACACCAGGTTTTAACTAAATAATATGGCTCATTAATTAATTTAATGGAGGAAACTAAATTGTATACAGATTTAGATGAATTTATAACAGAATACCAGCATACTACTGATTTTTGGTATGATGTAGGGTGCGTTATGGCATCTGAAAAGCTATCAAAGTTCAGTTCAAAAGATTGGCAGGAACTATTAATTATTGTGCATAATAGACCGCTAGAATGGCAGAAAAAACTTGCTTATTGTTTGGATACTTCTTGCAACAGGTATGAACTGGAAATTCTATTATCATTACTAAGTACTGAAGATGAGGAACTATTTGAAATATGCATAGATACTCTAAGAAGCTTTACAACCCAAGAAAGCAAACAAATGATACTAGACAAACCGTCCATATTGAATCGTATAAATGATCTGCTTCCAAAAGCGGGTATTGTCTCTAAGAAGATGTTAGAGGATTTTATAACGAGATTAAATTCATAATGAGCCATTTGATTTTAAAGACTTTTAAATGGACTTCTCCGTTGAGTAACGGGTAAAACGAATGAACTAAACCGACCCCATAATTGGAGTCGGTTTTTACTTGCTGATTGATAACCAACACTTGAAACTTTAACTTCATAATCCTTGGCTAAGTCCTAATATCTGATCATTCACATTTACATTACTTAACCCCCCGTGATAACAAACCACGGATGCAATGTCGAGATCTAAATACTTTTTCAATGAGAGACGAGCGGCATTCATATCCGGTGTGGTCGGGACATGAATTCCCCCGAGAATCCCGTTTACACTGTACATCGAATCCCCGGCAATAAGAGTCTTACTTTGCCTTAAATAAAGGCTGATATGACCGGGAGTATGCCCAGGCGTATGGATGACGCGAATCCTGCCGCAAAACGGCAGTTCCTGACCATCTATTAAGGTATCGTCCACTTTGCCCTTCGGGGGATTCTCAAGGTGACCATCTTTTAAAAGAGGGATCTCCCCCTGAATATACGGCTTATCCAGTTCGTGTGCATATACTTTAATATTATGGCCACACTCCTGCAAAATCTCGGGAATACTTCCTATATGATCCACATCCTGATGCGTCAAAATCACAGCTTTTAGTTTGTCGAACGACACGCCTACCTTTTCCATGGCCACGCGTAAATCTTCAATTTGCCCTGGGAATCCTGTGTCTATTAAAACAGCCATTTCTCGATCCCACAAAAGAATGGGGTGAATCATATTCCCATGAAAATCTAGATGAAGCATTGCTACTCCCTTTGAAATTTCCACAATATCAGCCTCCGTTAAATGAAATGATACATACAGTATTTTGCTCGAAAACTTATTTATCCACCACTTTCCTGTTTCGGTTGATTTCTCTTTGTAAACGTACTGAGACCACAAAAAGATACGGAGATTGCAATGGAAGTCTCATTGATTAATTCTTGTTGAATTTGTGCTAGTCGGCTACAAAGAGGAACACAAAGAAAAAGAGACCGTCCCCTGTGCAGAGTTCTTTCAGCAAAGAGAGACAGCCTCTTTTTGCTTAGCCATGACATAAGTTCTTGCACTATCGATCATACTCTAACAATCAGAGGTCACGGCTGGGGCTTGTTGTTCCTCATATCCTGGAGGTGATCCAGTCTTCATTTTCACTTGTTTTCATTGAAGGGGGCGAGATCAATTATATACACTTCATTAAAATTACCAATGCGTAATATGGGTATTTATCCCAAATGAAGGCGAGTCAGTGTTGGGTAAGTATACAAATCCAAACTTCAAACGGTGTGCTATTATAACAATTGATACTCGAAATAACTTTAGCTTGCCCGGTGCCATCGCCTAAATAAAAGGAACCCATGAAGTAATTCGTCGAGTGAAGACAATTTAAAAGTAAAAGGAGATATTATGACGGAGAAAAAAGAAATAGAAGATACAGGGTGGAACTTCGACAACAGTTATACTCATCTGCCGGAAACATTGTATACAAGGCTCAAGCCAACTCCTGTACGTTTACCGAAACGGGTCATTCTTAATGACCCGCTGGCAAAATCTCTTGGGTTGAACGGCGCAGCGCTGCGAAGCAATGGTAGCGCTGCGGTTCTTGCAGGCAACGAGGTTCCCGAAGGTGCTGTACCTCTTGCTCAAGCTTATGCAGGACATCAATTCGGGCATTTTAACATGTTAGGAGACGGCCGGGCAGTGCTACTTGGCGAACAGATCACTCCCCTGGGCGAGCGGGTGGATATTCAGCTTAAGGGTTCAGGCAGAACTCCATACTCCCGCAGGGGCGATGGCCGGGCGGGACTTGGACCGATGCTGCGCGAATATATCATCAGTGAAGCTATGCATGCGCTTGGCATTGCTACCACCCGCAGCTTGGCGGTGGTTACAACCGGTGAGTCATTAATCCGGGAAACCAAGCAGCCGGGTGCCGTTCTGACTCGTGTGGCGGCCAGTCATCTGCGCGTCGGAACCTTTCAATACGTCGCAGCATTGGGCAATTCCCAGGATCTCCGGGCCCTGGCAGATTACACATTGCAAAGACATTATCTGGAGGCTTACGGTGACGAGAACCGTTATCTTTTCTTGCTACAAGAAGTGATCAAACGTCAGGCAGAGCTGATTGCCAAATGGCAGCTCGTCGGCTTTATTCACGGGGTGATGAACACCGACAATATGGCCCTCAGCGGAGAAACGATTGATTATGGTCCTTGCGCCTTCCTGGATACCTATGATCCTGAGACGGTATTCAGTTCCATTGACGTTCAGGGCCGTTATGCCTATGGCAATCAGCCCAGTATTGCCGCTTGGAATCTGGCGAGATTTGCTGAGACCCTCCTGCCGCTGCTGCATGACAACGAGGCACAGGCTATAAAACTGGCCGAGGATGCAATTGCAGATTTTACCGAGATGTATAACCGTAATTGGCTCATGGGAATGAGGGCGAAGCTGGGTATTTTTAATGAAGAGTTGCAGGATCTATCTATTATTGAAGGCCTTCTCAGTATTATGCAAAAGTATCGTGCGGACTACACCAATACCTTCCGTGCCCTAACTTTGGACAAGCTTGAAGGTGCAGCCCTGTATGGCACTGAGGAATTTGTCCAGTGGCATGAACAGTGGCAGGCGAGACTGGGTAGACAGCAGGAAACGAAAGCCTCTTCGCAACAACTGATGCGCAGCAGTAATCCTGCGTTAATCCCACGCAACCACCGGGTAGAAGAAGCACTGGAAGCGGCGGTCAAACAAGAAGACTACAGTGTGATGGAGCGGTTTCTTGGAGTTCTTGCGAATCCTTACGCGTACTCTCCCGAACAGGCTGATTACTCAACACTGCCTGAGGTATCCACCCTTCCTTATCGAACCTTTTGCGGTACCTGATTTGGAAACTTTAAAAGGGCATGTACTTAACTGAATTGATTAACCTAAAATAAAACAAATTTAATCCCCTTGGGGTAACAAGCATATGGTGATTTTCGGAAAATGACCTTATGTATGCCAACCTCAAGGGGATTATTTCATATTTAGAGGTAGGTATAGTGAGTTAAAACTAATATTTGCTTAACATGTTTAGTGCATTTTTTTTAATAGTTTTTAGGTATATTATATTAGGGAATCGGTTCCAAGGAGCCTTTCTTCATTCAAAACTAAGTACATATACCTATTCGTTGTCGTGTTAATATCTTTTTTTGTCGAAGTGTTTTAGAGGGAGATGATAAAGAACGGAAAAGGGGAAGTTAATTTGTCGAGTGAACAATCATTGGCAAAGCGAAGCGGTTCACAATATGCAAGTAATCCAGACTATGAATTGGAGATGTTGACTAATGAAGAAGTTTGCAGGAAAGCCATGGCACGTGGGAAGGATGCTCAGCAATAATTTTAAAACGAAGCTGATGGTCGCTTTTATTGCTTTTTTGATAATACCGTCTATCATTGTTGGGGCTCTATCATTTGTAAGCGCCAGTCATGAGATTCAAGCGCAGATTGAAGATAGCGCCGAGCAGGCCATTATCCGCACTAATTATATTATTGATAGCGCCATTTCACCCAAGGTGCATGATGCAGAATATTTCGCTGAAAGGCTAAAAGGCAACCTGGTGGAGACGGAGGAACAAGCGGCGAATTTGGAAGAATTCTTTAAGCAATATATTGCACTCCATCCTGAAACGGAATCCATTTATTATGGAACGAAGGATGGTAAATATACAATCTATCCACAGAAGGAATTACCGGATAATTATGATCCCCGAGTCAGATCCTGGTATGAGCAGTCCATAAAGGAACAAGCAAAAACAGCGATTAGTACGCCCTATCTCTCCGCATCCTCCAAGCAAATGACGGTTACGGTGTCCAGAGCCACGACGGATGGTTCGGGTGTTATTGGCATCGATCTGAAAGTTAGTGGTATTAAGGAGACACTGAACAAGATTAAAGTAGGTCGTGAAGGTTATGCCATATTGCTGGACAGTGAGCGCACTTACATTGTTCATCCGACGAAGGAGCCAGGCAGCAAAATTGCAGATATTGAATCACGCATGTATGAGAAAGACGCTGGTGAATACGAGTATCAGTATGAAGGTCAGTCCAAATATATGAACTATGCGACCAACAAGCTGACAGGCTGGAAGATAGGCGGAACGCTGTATTTATCTGAAGTGGATGAAGCAGCACAGCCGATTTTGATCAGCACCTTGCTTACAGTCGTCGGGTGTCTTATGGTGGGTATAATCATTGTCTATTTCCTGATTCGTTCCATCATCAAACCTATTTTAAAATTGAAGGAGCAAGCGGTTAATGTGAGCGCAGGGGATCTGACGCAGGACATTCAAGTGAAGAGTGAGGATGAGATTGGACAATTGGGACTGGCTTTCCGAAACATGCAGGATAATTTGCGATCTGTCATTCAGAACGTAGGGGAAAGTGCAGATCATGTCGCTAGATCCTCGAACGAGCTAACGGTAAGCGCAGAACAAACCAGTGCTGCAAGTGAGCAGGTATCACAGGCTGTTCAGGAAATTGCCAGTGGAGCAGAGAAGCAGACTACAGGCCTGGAAAATAACTCAGTAGCCCTTGATGAAATTGCACAGGGAGTCACACAAATTGCGGAACGCTCAATCTCGGTAGCCGATTTGGCCAGACGATCCTCTTTACAAGCAGAGGAAGGACGGAAATCCGTAGAGCAAACAGGCGAACAAATGAATTCGATTCACGATTCGGTAGAGCAATCTAACCAAATGATTCAAGCCTTGCAAGCCCGCTCTCAGGAAATCGGTGAAATTACCAAGGTTATTGGTGAACTATCCAATCAGACGAACCTGCTGGCCTTGAATGCAGCGATTGAGGCGGCTAGAGCAGGTGATCATGGCAAGGGCTTTGCCATCGTTGCTGATGAGGTGCGCAAGCTGGCAGAGCAATCGCAGGAATCTGCAACACAGATTGCCACATTGATTGCCGAAGTTCAGCATGAAACGGAAACCACGGTTCAGACAATGAACCGTGTTACGACTGAGGTTCAGAATGGGCTGCAGATTTCCAAAGAAACCATTGTCAAGCTGGGAGACGCGATGGAAGGCATTCGGGAGACCACACCTCAGGTGGAGGAGGTCGCTGCGATTGCACAACAGATATCAGCGAGTGTACAAGAGATTGCAGCGACAGCCAACGAACTGGCGACAATTGCAACCGGTAATGCCGCTACATCTGAGGAAGTCGCCGCTTCCTCGCAAGAGCAGCTGGCTTCCATGGAGGAAATATCAGCCTCAGCCCAGCAGCTATCAACAATGGCTGCTGAGCTGAAGTCGATGATCAGTCGTTTCAAATATTAAAACGTACTTGAACCCTATGGAATCTATAGTACAATGAATGCTCGGGACAGCTCTTTAAGCCTTATGGCATAAGGAATCTGTCCTGAGTTTTTTTATATTCTCATTCTTACAAAGTAGGAAAATTACAGGAGGAAGAACATTTGGTTCGAGATTTGTTATTATATGCTATCGTGATATTATTCATTATTTTTACTTTTCATCCATCTATTACATTTCGGCGCCCCAATCTGATTTCTCAGCTCATTCGGCAGACGATCACGCATGTTTTTTATGGAGTGACCGGAATTCTGTTTTTATATTTTGGCATAAGTGATAGAGCTTTGATGACTTGTGTTCTGGAGCTAGTGATGGGTCTGATGTTCATCGCTTTGTTTGTACGCGTTGGGATCATTAAATATACAAATGAACAACGTTTACTGGACCAAAACCGTGATCTCCTAAATGTGCTTCGGGTTCAACCTGGCTTTACCTTCAGGCTGGAGAAAAGCGGCGACGAATTTTATTATAGGCTGCTGGAAGGAGGCTTGCTGGAGCGCATGGGTCTGAATATGCAAGTCAGCTATAATCGTAGGGAGCATGTGGAGCGACTCGGGGACATTTTTGAGCTATCCTCTGAAACACTAGAGCAGCTTTGTGAATATTACAAACAGGCATGGTTCGGTGACCGGACGGTATTTGAGCTGGAGTTTTGGGAATACTCGGTTTTAATTACCTTACATCCGGTCAGGGAGAACGGGATCACCAAGCATGTCATCGGTCACGTCATGGATATTACGGAGTATAAAGCTTCCAAGCAGAAAGGAAAGGAGGTAGACGAGGCTAACCATGCCAAAAGCGTTTTTTTGGCTCATATGAGCCACGAAATTCGCACGCCGCTGAATGGTGTTATCGGTCTGTCCAAGCTGTTGAACAAGACGGAACTGACTGCTGTCCAAAAAGACTACCTTGACAAGCTGCTCGCCTCCTCACGAACCCTCTCATCCATGCTCAATAATGTATTGGACTTTTCCAAAATGGAAGCAGGCAGTTTGGAACTGGAAAGGCTGGAGTTTGAGCCGGAAAAAATGCTTCGGCATCTTGCAGATACGGTGGGTACTTTGCTGGAACACAAAGAAATAGAGATCATTTTTATAACGGACCCCAAATTACCCAAAAGTGTTAAAGGTGATCCATTGCGGATGGAACAGGTGCTTTTAAACCTTCTGACGAATGCCGTCAAATTTACGGATCAGGGACATGTATTGTTAGAGGTGAACATGCTAAGCCAGCAGAACGGACGGGTAGCGTTGTCCTTTATGGTGGAGGATACAGGCATAGGTATTTCGGAGGTGGGTGTGAACAAGCTGTTTGTCCCTTTTACCCAAGCGAATACATCAACCAGCCGCCGATATGGGGGCTCCGGGCTGGGTTTGGCCATTAGCAAGCATTTGGCTGAAGCCATGGGCGGGAATGTAGAGGTTGAAAGCCGATTGGGGGAATACAGTCGGTTTTACTTTAATGTCGAGCTGGATATCGGGGATCTACATCCAGAAGGCACTCAGATAGAAAAACAAATAAACGGCAAAGCCTTAATTGTTGTGCGGCATGAGCTGTTGAGATATAGTCTGAACGAATTACTGCAAAGCACAGGATTAGAAACATACACCATTTCATCCTTTCAGGAATGTGTGCAAGCTTTTCAGAATGGCGAATATTTCGATTTGGTTATGATCGACATGGGAATGAATGGCTTTAGAGAGCTGGATACACGGAGACAATGGCTTCAATTGCTAAATAGACAGATGACTCAGGTCATTGGACTTACAACAGTGTTCCAGATGGAAGGGATAGCGACTGGGGACGAGGATAGCAGGGTGGATGCCTTTTTGTCCAAGCCCGTGACTCGAAACGCTGTATTGGAGGTTATCCACTGGAGGCTGGAAAAGGAAAAGATAGTGTCTGTAGATGTTAATACTCTGGATACATATACGATGATGAGCCCTCGTTATGAAGGAGAGATTAGAACACAGAAGTATCAAATTCTCATAGCGGAGGACAATGAGATTAACCAGGTGGTAATTACCGAGTTCCTGGCAGAGCGCGGTTTTGAAGTAACCATGGTTGCAAACGGAAGAGAACTGTTAGAGTCAATGGAGCTGCGTTCCTGGGATATGGTAATGCTTGATCTGCATATGCCGGAGATGGATGGCTTTGAGACAGCCAGACATATTCGCAGAAAGAAAGCTTTTAACAGACTTCCAATTATCGCCTTTACGGCCGATGCTGCGCAGCATGAACAGGAGGTTTGCCTTCGTTCAGGCATTAATGCTGTGCTGCTCAAGCCTGTCCATGAACTGAATGCTGTAAGAGTGTTAAACAGCTGGATTCATTTAGCATGGCTGCAAGAATTACATGGTGTTCACGCGGAACAGGCGATAGCCGGGATGGATGGAAAGGTATATATTTTCCAATTTGCCCTTTACAAATGGATTCAGGAATACCAGCATCTCGATAAAAGATTGACGAGGAAAATGGACAACGGACAGTTATCTGCCGCTCTCCGATTAATCCACTCGCTTAAGGGAGGGGCAGGAAACCTGTTTGCGTCCGGGCTGTTGTCAAAGGTCATAGAGTTGGAAAAGGGATTGAAGCGTAGCCATGAAATCTCACTGGGGGAACTGTATCCAGAGTGGCGAGAGCAATTGAGCTTGGTTCAAAAGGAGATTAACCAAATCAAGTCATCGGTTCCCTGGAACTGATTGTGCTATTGCATAAATTTATAACCAATTCCCCAGATGGTCCTGATTAATTTTGGCTTTTTAGGGTCTTTTTCGATTTTCCTGCGCAAATGGTTAATATGTACATCTACAGCCCTCTCATTAATAAAGGAGTCTGTGCCACGAAGAGCTTGAATCAAGGCATATCGACTGAATACAATTCCCCGGTTCAAATAAAAAAGCTTCATAAGCTCAAATTCCGAAAATGTCGTCTCGACAATCTGCCCATCAACGGTAATCATTCTTCGCGCCAGATCCAAAACAATGTCTGTTTCAGGCTCGGCTTCAGGCGCAAGGCCCCTTGCCTGTAACCGTGTGATTTCAATACGACGGAAAAGAGCCTCGATTCGTGCCTTTAGCTCCTGCATACTGAAAGGCTTGCAAATATAATCGTCCGCTCCCAGCGTAAGTGTACGGATGCGCTCTGAGATGTTGTTTTCTGAAGAAATCACGATGATTGGCACATCCGTATGCCTGCGTACCAGTGGGCAGGGATTGACGCCATCCAAATCTGGAAGCAGCAGATCTAGCAAAATAATATCAGGCTGCACCATACCCAGCCAGGCAATTCCCTCAGCCGCCTGTTCCACTCGGGTAACGTTATAACCTTCTCCAGTCAAATACAAGGACAGGGTATCTCCCAGCATATTGTCATCTTCAATAATCAAAACATTAGACATGATGATGTTTCCTTATCTTTCTATCAAATTCGAGCCAAATGGTTAGGATAGGTTCAATGCATTCCAAAACTTTTGGCAGGTTCTTTTGATAGAGTAACCCCCTTTGGGCAGTCTGTCAAAAGAACAGGGAGATCGGGCAAACCAATAGCCGGGCAGAACGAATTTATACTTTTTTGATATGGAAATGCTCTATTTATAAAATTTTCAGTTCTATTCCGACATTTTTCGATGAGAATTAACAAAATGCACCAAGCTCCCGACACTTGATTTCAAAAATTTAACAAAACATATTAAAAGCGTGCATTGACTTTAAGAAAAATTATGGTATTTTATTACATAGGAGTGACATCCACTGATAGGCCCCTTAGAAAACCCTACCATTTAATCTTCTAGAATGTAATTTACCTCCATAGACTATTTTGCATATATTTTCCGTACTCTAATCGTTCCAGTGATCGTACTCATGATTTTTTGGTGTGGCTACCCCATTGAAATTCGGACTGTCTTCTCTTTTCAGCTTACATATTTACACTTTTTTTGCTTTCCATGCTTGTATTTTTTCCAAATCAGGTCTAGCGGGAGGACGAGAAATCAATGAACACATTCGAAGCACTGGAGTCCAATGTAAGATCCTATTGCAGAAACTTTCCGGTTGTTTTCAACAAGGCAAAAAACGATGTGCTGTACACGGAGGCGGGAGAGGGGTATATCGACTTTTTTGCCGGAGCAGGGGCCTTGAACTACGGGCATAATAACGATTTTATGAAAAATCGGATTTTGGATTACTTGACCTCTGATCGGATCATACATGGTCTGGATATGTACACGACGGCGAAACAAGAGTTTATTGAGTCTTTCTCCGAGCGTATTCTCCAGCCCAAGGGCTTGAATTATAAGCTGCAATTTTGCGGACCAACGGGAACCAATGCGGTAGAGGCAGCGCTGAAGCTTGCACGCAAAGTCAAAAAAAGAAATGGGATTTTTGCTTTTATGGGCGCATTTCATGGCATGTCTCTAGGAAGTTTGTCCGTTACCAGTAACAACTCCATGAGAGAGAGTGCCGGTGTATCCCTGAATAACGTTACCTTCATCCCCTTTAACAGTACGTTTAACGGCTTGGATACCATTTTGTATATGGAGCAGCTTTTAACAGATACCCATTCCGGAGTGGAAAAGCCAGCGGCCATCATTCTGGAAACGGTACAGGCTGAAGGTGGTATTAACATTGCCGATACTGAATGGTTGCGTGATTTGCGGCAACTGTGCGATGATCATGATATTTTGCTGATTGTTGACGATATTCAGGTCGGCTGCGGGCGGGTCGGTTCGTTCTTCTCGTTTGAGCGCGTGGGTATCGTTCCTGATATGGTCGTTTTGTCCAAGTCGATCAGTGGCTATGGTTTGCCAATGTCACTGCTACTGCTCAAGCCGGAATTGGATATTTGGAGCCCTGGCGAGCACAATGGTACCTTCCGGGGGAACCAGCTTGCTTTTGTAGCCGCCAAGGCTGCGCTCGAGTTCAGGGATACGGTTGGGCTGGAAGCACAGGTAAAAGAGAAAGAAGCTTTTGTTCAGCAATTTTTGTATGAACATATTCAAAAGATTGACCCGCTCATTGACATTCGCGGCTTGGGACTGATCTGGGGAATTGATGTGTCTCCTCTGGGAGAAGCCTTTGCCAAGGAAGTAGCTGCTCTTTGCTTTAGCAGGGGCCTCATTATTGAGCGGGCCGGACGTAACGATACGGTGATTAAAATTATGCCTGCGCTAACGATCAGCATGGAAAACCTGCGTAAAGGCTGCAACATCATTAAAGAAAGCATGGTTCAGGTGTCCAGCACACTGGTTACTTTGTAAATCTTCATAGTTTAACAGATTGACGGGAACCTCCATCGCTGCTATTTTCTAGCGGCAGGAGGTTCTTTGTCAAATCAACGAATCATCTCAAAATCAAAAAATCCCCTTGATCGGTAGACTGCCACGTTCTGCTTCACAGCAGGTGACAGCTCCAACCAAGGGGATTCTTGCAATTTAATTAAGAAGTAACGGCTTGCGCATATTTTTGCGCGGATTGCTCCAACTGTTCGTCGGTCAGAACCCCAGCACCATATTGTATAAAATAAGGAAGCAACTTGATGCCCACCATATAGCTTGTAGCTTCAAGAGGTCTCAACAGCTCTTCGATTGTGTATCTGTTCCGTCCGTCATGTTGATAGTTTTCCTCTACACTGGCAGCAGACAGAGCAATCAGTAACTCTTTGCCTTCCAATTTGCCACCTTCGCTACCAAAAGCCCAACCGTAAGTCAGAACCGCATCTTGCCATTTTTTTAGCAGGGAAGGGGTGCTATACCAGTAAAAAGGAAATTGCAGTACAATACGGTCATGCTTCTCCAGTAGTTCCTGCTCCTGAGCTACATTGATTTTCTCATCAGGGTATACTTCATACAGGTTGTGAATAGTCACGCCGGGTTGCTTCTTTAGCTCTTGGACCCATCTTTTGTTAACGCGGGACTCCGCAAGATTAGGGTGGGTTACAATAACAAGTGTTGACATATGAAAAACATCTCCTTTAACTTATTTTATGTAAGTAAATTACGTTATTACATGTAACTATTATAGTTTCAACTCGTATTCTTGTCAAATGGATTATCTCTTACAAAAAAAAATCCCCGGCATGCGAGTGCCGGAGAAGTCATCCTGCGAAGTATTCTCTGTCGAATTAAGCGATATGATTGAGCGAAACTATCTTATTCTTGCCAGAACGCTTAGCTTGATATAGATAGTCGTCCGCTTCCTGAAAGAACGAATCTTTGTTCATTTCTTCTGTATAGCTTTTCAGTCCAATGCTTACGGTTACAGAAATGTGTTGCTTTTTTTCATGAAAGATCATCTTTTCCACTGCATGCCGGATGTTTTCGGCGATTAGATAAGCTTCTTCAAAAGTATGCTCGAACATCAGGATGGCGAATTCCTCACCACCATAGCGGGCCGCAATATCATTAGCTGTAATCTGTTCTGTAATGATTAGCGAAATTTTCTCCAAAATTTTATCTCCGAACTGATGCCCGTAATTGTCGTTAATTTTCTTGAAATTATCAATATCAAGTAAAGCGAGATGGATAATGGCGCCTTGTTCAGCATATTCGAGTGCTTTTTCATAGAAGTTCTGAAAGGACAAATGATTATAGAGCTTGGTTAACCCGTCGGTCATTGACATTTTGCTTATAATCGCATTACTAATCATTAATTCCTGGTGAGCACGCTGTGTTTTATACAAATCCAACAGCAGGTCACGGCCGCTTGCCTGAATAATAATAGCAATAAAGGTAGACATAATCAAAAAGATCAGAATGGCTACAATATCAAAGGCCGACAAGTAGGTACGGAACGAACCATCCACTGCTAGCAAAAGTAAAAAGACTCCCATTTGCAAGACAAAGGAAAACCATATTAGGCGACGATTGAAGAACAGAATGGATGAGAAAATAGGCAACAAGCACAACGCCGGGATAATCCCAATATCGTAGTTTAAACGAATGATGGTCCAGCAAATGACCGTGCTTGCCATAAATAGGATCACAAATGAATATCTGTTGTATTTATAATGAACCAGCTCTGCAAGCAGATTGGAACCACACATAATCAGTGTCGGAACAATGAGAACTCCAACGTAAAATTCATAAGACGAAGCGTGGTATTCGAGATATAAATAACAACCAAGCTGCACAAAAAAATGTACGGCTATAATCATCCAGTATAATAAAAGCATCCTTTGTACCCAGCGAGCTTCCTTTATTTTATAATCGGTTGTTAGAGTAAGTCGTGTTGTCATATTTATGAGGTCACCACACTTAATGTATCTTTAGCCATTCTCGTATTATAAGATACTATGTGACGAAGTTGAAGCTAATTTTTTAGGAGGCCATTTAGGTGCCAATGTACTTGTCAGCCCAGTAACACTTTAACCTGATGGAAAGCACCATCTCCTGCAACTGGCAGAACATTGTCCGTGAGGATAATACCATCTAGTGTGACTGTTGCTACACCCTTGGATATATGTTGTGGATTCGTGATTTGGATCACGTAGGTATCGCCACGGAAGACGCGAGTGATTGTAAATTCGTCCCAAGCGGCAGGGATACACGGATCAATACGCAGACCATCCCATTCCGGCTGAATACCAAGAATAGACTGGGTAATGGCTACAAAGTTCCACGCCGCTGTGCCGGTCAACCAGGAATTTTTGGCTTCGCCTTCACGAACGGCATCCTTACCCGCAATCATTTGCGCATATACATAAGGCTCGGTGCGGTGGATGTCGCTGATGTCCTCCAGATACGCTGGAGCCATTTTGCTATACAGTTCAAATGCACGATCTCCACGGCCAATCACGGCCTCCGCCATCATGATCCACGGGTTATTGTGACAGAAAATTCCTGCATTTTCCTTGTACCCTGGAGGATAAGAGGATATTTCACCCAGATTGATGTAATAGCGGGAATAGGGCGGATTTTGCAGCACAATGCCATAGGGAGTCTCCAGCCGATCCCGTGTAGAGTCGAGCGCTTGTTGAGCCTGACCCTCCTCAACGCCAATTCCGGCCATTACGCAAAAACCCTGCGGCTCAATAAAAATTTGGCCTTCCTCACAATCCTTGCTGCCGACCTTGTTCCCATAGTGGTCATAGGCACGCAGAAACCATTCCCCATCAAAGCCATGCTCTAGCGTGGCTGTCCGCATCCGATCCACATGGGCTTGGGCCGTAGCTGCTTCCTCATCTAATCCTCTGCGCTTGCACAGCTCGATAAAATCCGGTCCTGTATAGACGAAGAGTCCGGCGATGAATACCGATTCCGCTGTACGCCCCTCCAAATTTTGTGTGGTCTGATAGGACTCATCTGGTGTGGCGGAAAAACAGTTTAGATTCAAACAGTCGTTCCAATCTGCCCGGCCAATCAGTGGAAGACCGTGCGGGCCGAGATTGTTAACCACATGATAAAAGGATCGCTTCAAATGCTCAAAAAGGGTAGCGGTGTGCTCTGCATTTCCATCAAAAGGCACTTGTTCGTCCAATATGGCGAAGTCTCCCGTTTCTTTGATATACGCAGCGGTGCCGACAATTAGCCACAGCGGATCATCGTTGAAACCGCCACCGACCTCGTGGTTTCCTTTTTTGGTTAAAGGCTGGTATTGATGATAAGCCCCGCCGTTATCAAATTGAGTGGAGGCGATGTCGATAATCCGTTCCCGTGCCCGCTCCGGTATTTGGTGGACAAAACCAAGTAAATCCTGATTCGAATCCCGGAAACCCATTCCACGCCCGATGCCGGATTCGAAATACGAAGCGGAACGCGACATATTGAACGTAACCATACATTGATACGGGTTCCATATATTCACCATCCGGTTCAGCTTATCGTCGTGGCTCTGAATGGTGTACTTGGAGAGCAGAGTGTTCCAATAGCCCCGCAGCTCACTTAAGGCTCGTTCAACATTGGCTTCCTCCGCGAATTGAGCAATCATGGCCTGAGCCTGCTTTTTGTTAATCACACCGGGAGATTCCCATTTTTGATCCTCCAGATTTTCCACATAACCGAGTACAAAGTTAAGACTCGTTTCTTCACCTGGCTCCAAGGTTACTTCGATGCAATGCGACCCTACAGGCGACCACCCGCTAGCCACAGAGTTCGAGGCTTGCCCGGCGGTGACGGTTTGCGGCTGATCCAGTCCGTTGTACAGTCCCAGAAAAGCTTCACGGTCTGTATCGAATCCTGCCAGCGGGCGATTGACAGAGAAGAATGCATAGTGGTTGCGACGCTCACGATATTCCGTTTTGTGATAGATGACGGAGTCCTGTATTTCGACCTCGCCCGTGTTCAGGTTGCGTTGAAAATTGGTCATATCGTCATAAGCGTTCCACAGACAAAATTCCACGAAAGAAAAAAGCTTGATCCTCTTAGTCTGAGCAGAGGTGTTCTGAAGCTTGACCTGATGTACTTCGCCATCAAAGGACAACGGTACAAAAGCCAATTGCGTCGCCCGGATACCGTTACGTTCACCCATAATTGAAGTATAGCCAAGCCCATGTCGGCACTCATACCGATCCAGCTCCCGTTTGACCGGCATCCAGCCCGGTGTCCAGTAATCCCCGTCATCATGAATATAAAAATAACGGCCGCCGTTATCGACAGGAATATTGTTGTATCGGTATCGTGTTAGACGACGTAAGCGCGCATCCCGGTAAAATGCATAGCCGCCGCCTGTATTGGAGATCAGTCCAAAAAATCGTTCGTTGCCTAAATAATTGATCCAGGGATATGGGGTTTGAGGGGTGTGTATGACATATTCTTGTTTAGCATCATCGAAGAAACCGTACTTCATGGCGCAGAACTCCTCTCGAATTTAAAGAAATAAAACCAAACACATTATTATATTCAAACATGAAGCTGTTCTTCCTAAAAGAAGCGGTTTCCTGCCTGATGCAAAAGATGCTTGATTTCCTCGACTTTGTTTCTTGAATTTGCAAAATATTTGAAATGGGTAAATATACCTCTTTATGCTAAAATGAAAGAGTTAGGACTCAGCATGGCAGGAGGTTGTAAGGATGGCACCCATCACATTGTTTTTCATTCCATATGCAGGTGGATCGGCATCGGTCAGCTTCAAATGGAAAAAGCTGCTGCTTCCGCAGATTAAGCTTGTCCCGCTGGAGCTGGCGGGCAGAGGTATTCGTTCCGGAGAGCCGTTAAAAGACAGCATCGAGGAAATGAGCGAGGATTTACTGCTCAAGATCAGTCAAGAGATAGCCCCCGGCGATCCTTATGCTATATACGGTCACAGCATGGGAACGATGATCGCATTCGAGCTGTATTACAAGCTGGTGGCTGGTGGTTATGGCAAGCCAGCTCATCTGTTCGTATCTGGGGGACGGGCACCGCATGTCCCGAGAGATTTCCCGTGGGCCCATGATCTGCCCGCAGAGCAGTTCAGAACGCATTTGCAGCGATATGGTCAGCTTTCGGAGGCCATTTTTGACAATCGTGAATTGTACGACTATTTTATCCCAGTGCTAAGAGCGGACTTCAAAGCCGTTGAGACGTATAAGTATACGCCCCGAACGGTCCCTTTGAATTGTTCAGTCACAGCCTTGACAGGGCTGGCCGATAACACGATGACCTTGCAGGATGCGGAGGCGTGGGGGCAGCATACGAATCAGAAGTTTCAAATTTTCACCTTTGACGGGGGCCACTTTTTTATTCATGATGAGGTGGAAGGGATTACACAAATCATTAATGAAACTTTGGAAGGCAGTGCTGTGACAAGCAGGATGCAACATTAAAAAGAAGAGGTGATTTCAGTGACAGTAGGTGTATTGGCGCATTTGTTTGGCAAGTTGCCTTATCGCGAGTTGGCTGCAAAGGTAGGCGCAGCGGGCTTTACTCATGTTCAACTGGCTCCGTGGAGAGCGATCAGTGATGTGGACTTTAACAAACCGGGCAAGTTCAGCCCGGGATTGGCGCTGTCTATCGCGGAGGAATTCCGCAAGCACGGAGTATCCATATCGGTTCTTGGATGCTATTTGCATTTTTTTGAACAGGATGAGGAGCTGCTGCGTGAAAATGTAGAACGCTTTAAAGAGCTGATCCGATATGCGAGCCTGTTAGGGGCACCTATGGTGGCCGCCGAAGTCGGACGTAATGAAGATGGCAGCGCATATACGGAACGAGACTGGAAGGCTGTAAAGGAAGTCGTGCGTGAATTAGCCGATGAGGCGGGAAAATGGGGCGTATTCGTAGGATTGGAGGCCGCTAACGATCATTTGGTCGGAACGGCGGTAGAACTGGCTACCTTGCTGGAGGAAGTACCGTCATCCCAGATCGGCGTAGTGATTGATCCGGGCAATTTGCTGAAAACGGAAAATCTGGCACGGCAGGATGAGGTTATCCGCGAAGCGTTCCAATTACTAGGACCTCGAATTATCGCGGCGCATGCCAAAGACCGACGATTGTCATCGACAGGTGAGATTGAGACCGTACCGCCGGGTTTTGGTGACATGAATTACGGCCTATACATGGAACTGCTGGAACAGTACAAGCCGGGGGTTCACATCATTATGGAAGCCGCGCAGGAGCACCAGATGGCTGAATCCAAACGCTACATCGAGGGTCATCGCTTAGCGGCTCAGAAGGTGCAAGAAGTGCAGACGAAATCATAGTATTCTTTCAGATTCGGGAATGGCTCAGGAGACTTGGAAGCGTCTACTTTTCCAAGTCTCTTTTCTTTAGCTATGTTTAATCTTGTAGAACCGCGACCATCACAAGCACCCAGCTCACCAAAAAAGCCACCCCGCCAATCGGGGTAATCGCTCCGAGCTTTTTCACGCCGGACAAGCTAAGGGCATACAGACTGCCGGAGAACAGGAGAATACCGATGAGCATAATCCAGCCTGCGGTTACGACCAGAGAAGAATGGACCAGATTTCCTGCAACTGCTCCGAGCAGAACCAAGCCCAAGCCGTGAGCCATATGATATTGGATGCCCGTCTGGAAAATACTCATCATGTCTGCGGAAAGTTTTTTTTTCAAAGCATGTGCCCCGAACGCTCCCAGGGCTACGGCTAAAAACATCATCGTACAACCAAGCACCAGTAAAATTTTCATTTTGTAACGCCTCCTTATGAAGTCGTAGCGATTTCATGCGATTTCGTCAATTTTCATTATTACACTCTAAACATATTGATTTTTTCGACTCTCATTTGGCGGCGGGTGTGGTATATTTTTGCCAGGGCCAATGTGAAGCATTTGGAGCTAATGGACAGCGTGTCCTCCACCTTTTTTAATGGAAAAGTGAGGTGATGGTGCTGTCTTTTTGTGCTGTCTTTTTTCGTAATAAAATCTAGTGTAAAGCCAAAATTGATAATGGAGAGGATGGATGCAAAAGTGATCAGCAGAAAATCCGTGTTCAGGAAATCTGTCTCTATGGTCATGTCAGCCATTTTGGTGCTTCCCCTAACTTTGGGCATATTTCAAGCCGAACCCGACCGTGCTTCAGCCGCAACACCGGAATCCACACGCTTTCTTCAATTGTACAAACAACTGAAGGATCCGGCCAGTGGATATTTTTCCAAGGAAGGTATACCTTACCATTCAGTTGAAACCCTGATGAGTGAGGCGCCAGACTATGGACACTTAACGACCTCGGAAGCATATAGCTACTGGATGTGGCTGGAAGTACTGTATGGTCATTATACCGGAGATTGGGGAAAGCTGGAATCGGCTTGGGACAACATGGAGAAATACATTATTCCTGTTAATGAGGGGGATGGCAAGGAAGAACAGCCTACTATGAGTAACTACAACCCTAACAGCCCAGCCACCTATGCAGCAGAGTATCCGCAGCCAGATCAATATCCAAGCCGTCTGAGTGGTCAGTATGGTGGTGGCAAGGACCCGCTGGATGCAGAACTGAAAGCAACCTATGGCAATAATCAGACCTATCTAATGCATTGGCTGCTGGACGTGGATAATTGGTACGGTTTTGGAAATCTGCTGAATCCGTCGCATACAGCGGCCTATGTGAACACCTTCCAACGCGGGGAGCAGGAATCGGTTTGGGAATCCGTCCCGCATCCATCGCAGGATAATCAAAAATTTGGTAAAGCGAATGAAGGCTTTATGAGCCTATTTACCAAGGAAAATAATGCTCCTTCACAGCAATGGCGCTACACGAATGCCACCGATGCGGACGCACGGGCGGTTCAAGCCATGTACTGGGCGAAAGAACTGGGGTATGACAATCCGGTATATTTGGATAAAGCGAAAAAGATGGGCGACTACTTGCGTTATGGTATGTACGATAAATACTTCCAAAAAATCGGAAGCGCTTCCAATGGAACTCCGACCGCTGGTTCCGGCAAGGATGCCAGCCATTATCTGATGGCATGGTATACGGCATGGGGTGGCGGACTGGGTCAAAGCGGCAACTGGGCTTGGCGGATTGGCGCCAGCCACGCGCATCAGGGCTACCAAAATGTCGTTGCGGCTTACGCGTTATCCGATCAGGATGGCGGATTAATACCAAATTCACCAACGGCGGGACAGGATTGGGCTACCTCGCTGAAGCGCCAACTGGAATTTTATACGTGGCTGCAATCCGATGAGGGAGCCATTGCAGGTGGAGCAACGAATAGCTGGGATGGTGCCTACAAAGCGTACCCGTCTGGCACAAGCACCTTCTATGGAATGGCTTATACAGGCGCTCCTGTATACCAAGATCCACCGTCCAACAATTGGTTCGGAATGCAGGCTTGGCCTGTCGAACGGGTTGCCGAACTGTACTACATTTTAGCCAAGAAGGGTGATACTTCTTCCGAGCAGTTTAAAATGGCTAAGCAAGTGACGGAAAACTGGGTAGCATGGTCCAAGAGCTATGCATTTGCCAACGAACGTCCTGTGACTGACGCGCAGGGGTACTATTTGGACGCTCAAGGCAAGCGCATTCTGGGGGGTAAAAATCCGAAGGTTGCCACTACAGTAGCTAAAGGCGAGTTTTGGGTGCCAGGCAATCTGGAATGGAGCGGGAAGCCAGAAACCTGGACCGGATTTGCCAGTCATAAGGGGAATGCCAATCTGCATGTAGTAACGAAGAATCCAGGGCAAGATGCGGGAGTGCTGGGTAGTTATGTTAAAGCGCTTACTTTCTTTGCTGCTGGAACGAAGGCCGAAAAAGGAGATTACACCGCATTAGGCAAGGAAGCCAAGGATCTGTCCAAAGCTTTGCTCGATGCTGCATGGGGTTACAACGACGGTGTAGGCATTACCACGAAGGAAGCACGTGAGGATTATTATCGTTATTTTACGAAAGAAGCGTATATCCCGAACGGATGGAGCGGTAAAACGGGGCAAGGCAACACCATTCCTGGCGCAGACGCTACCGCATCTGATCCGTCCAAGGGTGGTAATGGTACGTATTCCAGCTACACCGATATCCGGCCTAATATCACCAAAGATCCTCAGTGGTCTTATCTCAAGGACAAATACACAACTTCATGGAATAATCAAACGAAAAAATGGGATAAAGGCGCTCCGGAATTTACGTATCACCGTTTTTGGTCCCAAGTCGATATGGCGACAGCTTATGCCGAATATGACCGTCTCATCAACAATAGTGGAACAACCGAGCCGACAGCTCCCAAAGCTCCGGCAAATGTGAAAGCAAGTGCCGGGGATGCTCAGGTTACACTAAACTGGAGCAAAGCGACAGGGGTGGACAGCTATACCGTTAAGCGCTCCACAACCAGTGGAGGACCTTATACCACGGTAGCAACGGTAACGGATAGCACTTACAAGGATACAGGAGTGGTGAATGAAACCACTTATTATTATGTAGCAAGTGCAACTAATTCTTTAGGAACCAGCCCGGATTCTGCCGAGGTCAGCGCCAAGCCGACAGCAGCGTCGGTTCCAGCAACGGGAGATGTAATTGCCCAATATCGCGTGGGCGACACGAACCCGGGAGATAATCAGATTCGTCCGCTTTTCCGTGTTGTAAACAAGGGGAAAGAGGCTGTTGATCTGAAGACTGTCAAGCTGCGGTATTACTTTACAGTGGATGGCGATAAACCGCAGGAATTCCATTGTGACTATGCACAGCTCGGCAGCGGCAACGTTCAGGGACGCTATGTGAAACTGGATAAGGCGGTTACGGGCGCAGATTACTATCTGGAAATCTCCTTTGGAGCTGGTGCGGGAAGTCTGGCAGCAGGAGCCAACACGGGGGATATTCAGGTTCGCTTGAACAAGACGGACTGGAGCAATTATAACGAAAGTGATGATTTTTCCTATGATGCGACCAAGACGTCTTATGCAGATTGGAACAAAACGCCTCTGTATGTGAACGACCAACGTGTGTGGGGACTGGAGCCTTGATTGTAAAATAAAATTAGTGTGAGGCGAGCGCAATGAGAGGGTGTAAAAACTCACATTGCGCTCGTTTTTGTGCTTGGTTTCGTGGTACACTAAGATCGCTACATCATTACATACATGACCGAGGTGACCTGATACATGAAAGACAATTTGGCACAGGCTCTAAATGAGCAAATGAATTTTGAGTTTTACTCCGCTCACGTATATCTGGCGATGGCTGCTTATTGCTCTGGCGAAAGTCTGGATGGGTTCGCAAACTTTTTCCTGGTACAAGCTGAAGAGGAACGTTTTCATGCGATGAAGCTATACAAATATATTAATGACCGCAGAGGGCGAGCTACTTTGGCGGCATTACCGGAGCCAAAAAACAGCTACGATTCCATGCTGGATGTGTTCGAGCACGGCTACAAGCACGAGCAGCAAAATACGCAGAAGTTTTATCATTTGGCTGACTTGGCTCTGGACGGACGTGAGCATGCGACGATCCATTTCCTGAAATGGTTTATTGATGAGCAAGTCGAAGAGGAAGCTCTGTTCGACAATGTAATTCAGAAGCTCAAACGGATTGAAAGGGATAGTAACGCTTTTTACATGCTGGACAGTGAATTTGCTCAACGCAGCTTTACACCTCCTGCGGAATAAAGCAACATGCGCTTTTCGTCTGAATGCTAAGGATATGGCTGGTATGTTATGAGACGAGGAGTTAGAAAAGCCCGGTTTTCGGGCTTTTTTTGCGTTTTTTATGATCATGTACAGCTTGACACATTAGTAAATTCGAGTATATTATAGATATAATGAGTCTTTAATATCTCTTTAAAAGGAGAGGAGCATCATAATTTACGATTGTGCTATTATTGGCGGAGGACCCGCCGGATTGAATGCAGCCCTTGTGCTGGGCCGGGCAAGACGAAGTGTGGCTTTGATCGACAACAACCAGCCCAGAAATGCCGTTACGCATGCATCGCACGGCTTTATTACAAGAGACGGCATTACGCCGTCCGAGTTCCGTCGCGTTGCTTATGAGGAAGTACTGCGCTATCCGTCTGTCGATCATCTGCAAGCCGAGGTTGTTTCGATTGAAAAAACTGAATCCGGATTTGAGGTGCTTGATTCGTCAGGCCTTCGCATTCAAGCGCGAAAACTGATTTTAGCGACGGGCGTAAAGGAGATATTTCCCGAGATCGAAGGCTTTTATCCACTATACGGAAAAAGCTTGTTTAATTGCCCCTATTGCGACGGCTGGGAGCTACGGGATCAACCGCTTGTCGTTGTGTCCGAATCTCCGGGCATCTATCATACGGCCAAATTACTCCTGAATTGGAGCAAGGATATAATCGCCTGCACGAACGGCCATGCTTCCCTGACATTCGAGCAAAAAAAATGGCTTCAATCCAAGGGAATTGTGGTGATAGAGCAGCCTGTTACAGCTTTCATCGGACAAAATGGACAGCTTGAGCATGTTCAATTTACGGATGGAACTCAAGTCTCAAGGACTGGCGGGTTCGTGGCTCCCAAATTTGTACAAAGTACACCATTTGCAGAACGCTTGGGCTGTGAAAAGCTGGAGTCGGGCGGGATCAAGACGGATGAATCAGGAAGAACCTCTATACCTGGTGTATACGCCGCCGGGGATTCTTCATACTTCATGCCTTCCCAATTGATTTTTGCCGCAGCCGACGGCAGCCGAACCGGTATGTGCGTTAACATGGATTTGACGGAGGAAGATTTTGCAATTTGAGGTCACTTTCGCTAGGTTATCGTTGTTTTGAATATACCTATAGAAAAAATTAATTTGTCGCTGGATTGTGAGCATGCTACAGTTATTTTATCTTTTATTTCTGATTAAGTAGATAGGATTAATATTTTTTATGGAGAGGCGGGTTAACATGAGCGAAATCTATCGTCTGGCACAACAGGAAGATGCGGAAAGATTGCAGTACGTGACTTATGAGGCGTACGAAACGATTCGGCAGTTGGAGCTTAAATGGCCTGCCGCTCAGGCGGACATTCCTATCATTCAGGAGAATATTAAAAATAATGACTGCTACGTGCTGGAAGTCGATGGTGTAATTGAGGCTACAGTTAGTCATCTCAAAAATAGAGCTCTTAATTTTATAACGGATCTACCCTTTGTCATGTGGTTTGCCGTCAATCCGGCTGCTCAGGGCAAAGGTTACGGCCGCAAGCTGCTCAACTGGGTAGAGCAGACTATAATCCGTGATCAGGTGGGAGCTCCTGCCGTTACGCTGGCAACAGCCGAAAAGCATCCCTATCTGCTGTCTATGTATGAGCGTTGGGGATATGAGCGTATTCATGCATTTGACCATGGTACAGGAGATGGAACGATGCATGTGCTGCGTAAAGTTGTGAATCCCGAATTATTTGAAACGTATATTCGTGAAAAAAACGAAGCCGAGACTGCTAACCGCAATTAGAGCCGATATTTTCCTCAAATTCTTTCCACCCGCAGGCCAAGTATAAAGCGCTCATTGATCATTACCGGGAACGACTAGCTTATTATGGGCATGATCCGTCTCAGGCTGTGATTGGTGCTGGGGCAGGGAGTCTGTATCTGGCAGATACGGATGAGGAAGCGATTCGACGGTATCGTCCTTATTATGATGCTTACCACTCGACAGCGGCAGCTCAGCACAATCAGTCGCCCTTCACGAGTCTGGAGGATAATATCCGTAACGGTCCTGTTCTGATCGGCTCCGCGGAGAGTGTTCTTAAAAAAATACGGAACTATCATACCGCGTTTGGTCACCAGGTACTCAGCATCAGCGTAGACGGGCTAGATGAGCAGGAGCAGCTCGAACAGCTACATCGGTTTAGCGAGAATATCATACCGGTGCTGCGGCGGGAAATTCCGAGCACGATTTGGCAGCATGGGCCGAATTTGGAGGACGGAAGCAGGTCGATTATCACTGTAAAAAATGATGCGCCACCCATATCTCCTATTTTTCAATTATAGATGTGACTGTTCAATCACCTTATCTCATGAAAGCATCCGATGTATGGAGCTTTTAGGCCCGTGGCGACCAAGAGATAAGGTTTTTAGTGTTGGAAACTGTACCATTTTCGTACAGGTTTTATTTTTCTAGGCGATTTTCCAGAGCGCAGAAATAGAAAAAAAAAATGCGCAAAACTATTCCATATAATTACTTTTTATAAAAAAGAAATACATTGACATTTTTGGAATGATTGCTTTATCATGTTAGTAAAGTGTTATATATTTGATGTTTCATTTATTTTTGTATGACCCCGATGTTCAATCATTAAACTCACCTATGTTGCTGAAATTTCAAACTTTTAATTTTAATTAAAAATTTCAGTTCATTCCAGATTCACACACCCCTAAGATCACATACCTAAATTTGTCCTATTTCACTCACACCACGAAATACAATTTGCAAGCCTGTTTAACTCTCAACTCTCGTTCATTCTTTGTTCGTAGTTGCTAGAACCGTCTCTACATATATGCAAGTCAATATTTATTCCTTAGAGGCATTTTTGTCTTACCCCATAGCTGTTGGAAGCGCGGAAGGACTCGCCATGAAGGATATGTTTTATACGGCTAATACGGGCAGAAGTGACCTGACGTACCGGATTGCAGTGACTGCTGCTGGAGCGGATGCGCTGAAAGCGAAGGTGCTTTGACCACATGAACAAGGCATAACATGGAAGGTGTGTACACGGGAAAAACAGATGATCAGCGGAAGCTTGAACGTGTTGCAATCACTGGAACAACTGGCTGCAAAGTATGTGAAAGGAGCGCAGACAGACTGGAATTCTCTATATGCGGGTAATCGCTACAAAAAGGTTTCTTTACCTGCGTATCCATTCGAACGGAAAAGATATTGGATCAACGTTCCTGAGCAGAATTAAGCTGAACAAATGGTCACGAAGCAAATGAGATTGTCTCATTTGACGCAGTCGTATGCCGGACTAGCTCATGAAAACTCAACGGTAATGGGGGATTTAAATATGAGGAACGAGTATTTGGTGACGGAATCGGTTAGCGATCAGCACAAATCATCTATTCGTCAAAAGTTAGCTAAAATGATTGGTAATGTGTCTCAGCTTAGTCTGGAGGAATTGGAGCCGCAAACGCATTTTCTGGAGCTAGGGCTGGATTCCATCAATCTGTCTCAAGTCCGTCATAGCATCAAAGATACATTCGCATTGGACGTTCCAATGAATGAGTTTTTTGAAACGCTGACCACCTTGGAACTTTTGACGAGTTATGTAGCCGAACGGGTAGCTATTACCACAGATTATCCAAATCAAAATGTATTGGAAGATCATATAGCAACACCGATAAACCTGACTGAGCAGACGGTTCCTAAAGCATTTCAATCGTACCTCCAAGCAGATCTTCCGGTATCCACGTCAGTTTATGCGGCTGAGCAGGTCGAAGTCCAGAACGTGCACATGGCTACCGCTCCATTAGGCTTGGAACATATTTTGGAACAACAGCTTCACTTGATGTCACAGCAACTTGATGTCCTGCGGTACAGTCACTCTCCCCTTGTGGCAGGTTCCACTAAAGTTCATCCAGAAACGGGAATATTGCCATCCGTGTCGGTAGGTGGAGAAAAGGGTGGGCTGGTTCAATCAGAAGTTAAGCGGCAGGTCGCAGCTACGCTGGTACCGGTTTCATCTGCACAGACTGCACGAAAACAGGCTGAGTCCAAGTCGTTTACACCCTACAAAAAGCTGGATGTCAAAGCACATGAATTGCTTTCGCTCCGTCA